>JAHBWT010000129.1 GCA_019636815.1 Nitrospira sp. | reverse complement strand
TAACACCGCTATGGGAACCGGGGGATTTGCCATCGGACGGAGCAACCCGATGCCCCTTATCAATCAAGGATCGGATGTGTTTCCCAACGGTCCCATTCCCGTAGATGCCCGAAGCGGGACGCTGGTCGAAAACGCGATCAGGGTTCAGTACCAAGTATTTTTCTGAACGTTAGCGTAGGCCGAACGAATGGTTGAATCAGCGCATGAATGGTCTCGGACATAAGGAGGTCGCCATGTCACATATCGAACAACGGCTCTCAAGGCAAGAGGATGCCCTCACCGCCGAATGGCTCCGGTTCACCGCTGTAACGGAACCCGCTTCGTGCAACACCTTCACGGGAACCGTGATTTCCCGAACGGAGGGATTGACTCGGACCACCTTGCGCATTCGCGTGGGAACGCGAACGGATCTCCACGTTCGCTGGTCCGGTGTTTCTCCCGTGCACGACGCTGTCCGCATCGGTCAAACGGTTCGCCTCACCATTCCCGAGGAAGCCGTCCAGCTCGAAGCCGGAGGATTTCGCCGCGGCAAACAGCGCTGGAACCGATGGATCGGACGCGTCGTACTGGTCGAGCGAAACGGCGACGGGCCGGTGACGACGGTCAAGATCCATCGAGACATCATTACGCTGAAAAGCCGCCACCCTGTAATCGGCGCCTGCGGTCCGCTCACGACATGGGATACGGTCAATATCGTGGTCGACCCGCAACAGGTGCGTCTGACTCCCTCGGATCTCTTATCCCCGGCAGTGACCGACTCCGATCCGTTTCCTTTCGCAACCCCTCCGCAAGCTTCGGTCTGGCTGCATGCCACCATCCAGTCTCTCCGCTGGAGTCCCGCCGGACACCATGTCTCCCTGGATGTCGACGGCGCAAACCTTTCCGTGCTGCTGGAAACCGATGGCGAGATCTCGCGGAGTTGGACGCTCGGAAGCCCGGTTGAAATCAACATCAGCTACTGCGGTGCACGGATCAGACGCGGCGCTCACAGCCTTCCGCTCCGCGGCAGGATCGTGTTTTCGAACGAGCCCGCAACTCTCGAACGTTTCGCTCCTGCGCGCTGACATGGAGCCGCAGGCCGACGCAGGGCGCCCGACTCCGGTTATTCGTAACACAGAAAGGACCATCGTTATGCAAGCCAAGATTTTCAGAGGGACCGTGTTGATCATCACCAGAGATGCGCAGTTCCGGAATGATCTCCAGCAGGCATTGCTTCGCGCAGGCTACGAAATCCGCATGGCGCAGAACCAGGAAGATGCTCTCATGAAATTACACGCCATGCTTCCAACGATTCTCATCGTGGATCGGCGCGAATCAGGATTCTCTCGCCTGCGCCGGGAAATGCCTTTCCTTCCCCCGATTGTCACGGTAACCTATCACCCCGAGCCATGCGACGAACACCATACCGCCCTGGACCTCGAAGATGGCGCAACTCGGGCCGTGTGCAATGCAAGCCCCGCCCTTATCGTCGCCCTTCTTGGAGCGATTCTCCGCCGCGAGCGCTGGGAACGCCCCCGGCCTTCACACTACGCCGCGGATGGCATCACCGTCGACTTGGAAACCACCGACGTCAAGGTCGGCACACTCCCTGTCAGCCTCAGCCGAACGGAATTTCGAATCCTGGAAACACTGATCACCGCCCCAGGCCACTACCTGTCACGGAAGACGTTGTTTGATCGAGTGTGGGGCGAAGGTTTCGCCATTCTTCCTCACGTGCTCGATGTCCACATCTCTTCTCTCAGACGCAAGCTCGATCCGGCCCGAAGATCCCCGGAACTGATCATGACGGTGAAAGGCCTCGGCTTCAAACTCCGATCAACAACTCCGTTCGCAGAGATCCGGCTCTGTCAACCTCGCCCTTCGGCATTGCCCGCGATTCGACCGCTGGCTCATAACATGCGCCAGAGCCCTAGCAGGTCCGCACGTATGGACATGTCGGGAGGAGCCCGCTGGCGACGCCGATCGGCCCACCCCATCTCCGTCCGCTATCGCAGCAAACCTGTGGCCTCTGGACCGGAGCGATAGAGCAATGCCCGGCCTTTTCCGGGTCCGTTTTCAAAGAAGCGCCGATCACGCAGCACGTTGCCGCCCCTGAATAAGGCGCGTTATTGCGGTCCCAGTTGCCGAATCTTCCCGGTTTCCGTCGTGTCGTAGCCGCCCAGCGCCTCGATCTCGGTGCGAAATTGTCGGCTTACAATGGCCTCAAGAAGATTGCCGATGCCGGGATGGGTCGTTAAATAGGGCTTCGGCACGACCAGGTCATACCGTGCCTGCTGCAAGGGAATAAAATCCAACCCGAAGAGATTCGCGGCCGATCGGACACCCACGCCGACATCCGCATGCCCTTCGGCAATGCGGCGGGCGACCTGAAAGTGCCCCTCTGCGGTCATATCGTACCCTCGAACGTCGCCTCGCCCCATCCCTTCCCGTTCCAACCGCTGATCCAATAAGTGTCGCGCTCCGGCTCCCTCTTCCCGATTGATGAGCGTCACTCCTCTGCGGCCCAGATCTTCGATTTTGCGAATCCCCTTGGGGTTACCTTGGCGTACGATCAACCCTTCTTCCCACGCCGCAAACGTGACAACGAGATAATCGAGAGAATCATGCCCCCACAGATGCCGGCGCAAGTACGGAATATTGGATTCACCTGTTTTCCCATCCAGGATATGGAGTCCGGCCATGTGGACTTCACGGCGTTTCAACGATTCAAGCGCGGCACGGCTTCCCATCGTCCAGCCCACCACCGTGGCGGTTTCCTTGTACCGGCGCAAGTACTCTCCGGCAAGGAAGACGGCCGGGTCGCATCCGGCAATGGCGATCTCCTGTTCGATGATACGGCGATCCCTGAGGAGTTGGACTCGGATTCGCTTGTCCGGCTTGTCGCCGATCCTCGCACCCGGCTCACCTCCCATCAGCAATCCGTCCGCCGGGATCGTATACGCGAGCAGTTCACCCAAGGCCCTCACCGGTCGAACCACGTAGCGGTCTTCGACGCGCGCAACTTTGACTCGCACCGACGTCCGGACTGCGTCAGATTGTTCCTGCTTGCCGATGAATTCGCCGGTGATGATTTCACCGGTTGTCCGCAGACTGAACAAATCTTCAACCCGGCACCCAAGCACGCCCGCCAATCGCAAGGCCACGGCTGTCGTCGGAAGATAGTGATTCCCCTCGATCGCGCACACCGCCTGGCGCGTAATCTGGGCCGATTCCGCCAGATTATTCTGCGATAACCCTTTGGCAGATCTCAGCGCTTTCAAGTTATTGTCGATATTGCTGATCGGCTCAGCGCGGTGGCGTTCTCCCATTCCAAACCTGATACATGTATAGTTTCTACATTGTCAAGTATACATATACATGTGAGCTATGGGACAAAAGCAGCCGGCAGGAATCGGACGCTTGAAAACGAGCCGGAAAATCTCCGGCGGACAGAGGTTCACCAAGAACTCATGACGGCTGACCCGGGGACTTACGCGTGGCCCTCCCCGCTCGTGCCGCCGCCGAAACCGCCCCAGTTACCGCCGAAGCCTCCCTGGCCGGTTCCCCAGTATTCACCATTCCGAATACGCCGATAGGGATGCCGGAGATCGGGCCGGCTGATCAGCCAGAAGAACGCCACGATGGCGCCGGTGGTACCAAGCGTGATCCACACTCCAAGCCCTTTGATTCGAGGTCGCGATGGAGTATCCAGTCTCACCTCTTGCGCGGGAGTCGCCAGGGCAACCGCCGTGCGATACAAGCCTTCCCCGACATGCCCTTGTTCGATCGCCGGCTGAAGATAGGTACGACTCACATCATTCCTGAGGCTCGGCGTAATGACCGGAAACATTCTTCGCCCCAAGGCCATGGCCGCCTGCCGCTCTTCCACAGCCACCAAGACCATCAGCCCGTGTTCCTGTTGCGTCGAGCCGATTTGCCACTTTTGATAGAGCGCGTCGGCATATTCCCTGGCGCTTGGATATGGTTTGATTGTAGGCACCGTCACGATCACCATCTCCACCCCGCTTTTCTTTTCAAGATCAGTGCAGACAGACCGGATGCGTTCCTTCCATTCGCCGTCGACAACTTGCGCATGATCGCTGACATACCCGACAGGACCCGGAAGCGGCACGCGTTCTTTCGGCCGCTCGTACAATGAGGCCGACGTCTCCGCCGCCGACAGCAGGACTATCAACCCAACCCAGGCGATTCCCCAGATCCCTTGCCGACTGAATCGAAACTCGATCATATGATACGTGCCTCTGCGGTCGTCACCAGTCGCGTCAGGCACTCAATGTAGCGGTCCATCAGTCTCGGAATCTCTTTCTGTCCGGGAGAGATGTGCCCTCGCTTGAGCGCCACCGCATCACGAAGGCCGGCAAGATCGATTTCCAGATACGCTTCGATATCCTTCAGGAGCGGTTCCCCGTGCATGATCACCGGTCGCCCCAACAGCCGCTGTAAACCGCGAAGGACGGGCAGAAGCGCGGTGATCGACAGCGGCAACAGAATCGTGATGGCCTCCTCGGTGCTTCGACCTTCCACGAGACGTTGACGGAGGCGAAACAAATTCCCACGCAGCCCTTGGACGACTTCGGCGGCCAAATACCGTGAGTCGATCTTGAGGCCGACAAAGGGATCTTGCCCCCAGAGCAAGCGATGACAGTCGAGAATGTCCTGGTACTCTAACGGGAAGGTGGTTGCAGCGGATTCCAAGTCGGGGCTCGTGAGGAACAGGGGAACCACCACCTGCTCCTTACTCCAACGCTTGTGAAGACCGTCGTATTTTTTCAAGACCGAGAGATCGTAGGAGGACAAGATCAACAAGATGTTGAGGTTGGAGAGACCGTGCAGAAATTCCCCGCGGACCGCACTGCCATAAAGAACAATGCCTTCCAAATCATCGCCATATACTTTGACGACATCCTTCACATATGACTTTAAGAGCTTTTGTGTGCCTTCCGGCAGACCGTCGATGCTCCAGTCTATCGGCGGCATAGGTTACCGAACCCCTCCCGCTGCCATGTCGCAAGCTGAGGGATCCGGCAAGAACCCAGCTGCCATGAGTCGGTCCATCATGCCGAATGGAGGGTCTTTGCGAAGACCGGCTGTCGTCGATAAGACGCGGTATCGAAGTCGCGCATTGCGGTCCAGCGTACTGAAGACACGGTCGCGGAGAAAGGCAA
>JAHBWT010000128.1 GCA_019636815.1 Nitrospira sp. | reverse complement strand
TGAAAGTCCGACAACGCCAGACGGCGCTGCTCGCTCTCCGGATCCAGCGCGATCGCCTCGCGCAAGACGGCTTCCGCCTTGTCGTAGGCATTCCGGCTCATATACAACCGGACCAGTCTTATTCGATGGTCCATGGATCGAGGTTCGATCTCGATCATGCGGCGAACGACAGCCTCCGCGCTCCCCCAATCCTTTGCCCTCGTCAGGATCGCATTCAAATTGTTCAGAAGGTCTAAGTTCTTCGGGTGATCCTGCAGCGCGCGCCGTAGCGTCCTCTCCGCCTCCCCCTGCCGTTGTTGCTGCCCATACAGCGTGGCAAGGAGGATGGCGACATCAGGTTCGGTCGGAAACTGACCGGCTAGAGCCTCGGCCTTGGGAATGGCTTCGGAAACGCCCTCCTCCGTCACGGCCTGCGCGGCAATCTTCAGAGCCGCAGCTTGAGGATGGCGCGGCTCTTTCCGCAGCACGGTCTCCGCAACTTCCAACACGTGATCGGTCAGGCGGGCTTCGAGATAGTATTTCCCAAGCGTGATCAAGGCGGCCGTATGATCCGGAACTAATCGGACCGTTTCTTGGTACAGCTGGACCGCATTACGCCAGTTCTTCTCTTTTTCCTCGACCTGAGCGAAAAGGTAATACGCCTCTCCGTCTTTGGGATCGATTTTCAGCACGTTTCGGAGCGCGACTCTCGCTTTTGGATAGTTCGAGACTTCCATGTACTCATGCGCCCGCGCAAAGTACTTCGCTTTTCTCTCCTCGGGGCCGCCGCAGGCGACCAATGCGACTGCCGTCACGAGGACGATACCGATTCCGACATTCATGTTTAATGTTCACCCACGTGTGTTGTGCGGGAATGCGTCGTCATGACTGTAGGTTATTACGTAACCCGTTTCGCTACAACAAAATCCGAATTCCGAGCCCGAATAAAATCCAGAGCGACACGAGTCCCAGCTGTCTGACACGACTTGAGAATGCGTGGAGCAGCAATTCGAAGGAGAAGAAGAGCACGATCAACTTCGCGGCGAAGACGCCCAAGTGTGAGATGCCGGCGCTGACTTCCGGAAGGAGTGGAAACGTAACGGCCAAAAACACCATCAAATAGTCGAGCGGTGTCGTCTGAAAGCGATTCTCCTCATTGAATCGAAGACTCAAGACCACCATGATGGCCGCCAACAAGAAGAATGCGTTATGGGCCATCGTGATCGCCGCCACAGAGGACGCTCGCGCCCCCTCGGAGACGTACAGGAGGAAGGTCGTTCCCACATAGAGTCCGCCCCGTACAAAGTATGGAGCGACCCGCGAGGAGAAGGAAAGACCGACGAGCACGATACCGAAGAGCGCGATCGAGAGATACCCGACGTCATTGGGCACATTCGATGGAAGAAAGACCAACGCAATCAGGAACAACGGCACGGCCACGGCCAAAAACTGAATCGGCAGATCCGTGAGCCATCGGTCCTTCATGAATCGCGTGAGAGCCAGGTTTGACAGAACAAGTCCATCCCGAGACGCAGGAGCTGGAAGCAGTCCTCGCCCGGCTGCGATAAAGAGCATCAGTACCGTGATCGCGAGGAGGAGGTAGAGCGGCAGAATAAGCGTATCCGACTCCCATCGCAGTAAGTAGGCGACCCCTAACATGCTTGCCTGGATGAGATAGATCACCGTCACGGCCTCATAATGGGTCAATCCGACACGCAGAAGCTTGTGGTGGACATGAGCCCGGTCGCCGACGAATGGAGAGCGCCCCTCAGCCAATCGTTGACCTGTGACGCCCAGCGTATCCAGAAACGGTAATCCCAATAAAAAGAGAGCGAGGCTGGGACTGAACGGACCGCCCGACGAATCGGTCAGCAGAATGGCCAGCACGCCCATCATGAATCCTAAGAGTTGGCTGCCGCCATCTCCCATAAAAATTTGCGCAGGGTATGTGTTGTATCGCAGAAACCCCAAGAGCGCTCCAAGAAAGGGAACGGTGAGCATCAGGACCGTGACGTCACTGGACAGGTACGCCAAATAGGCGATTCCGCTGAACGTCAGAAAGGACAATCCACCGGCCAGGCCGTCCAACCCGTCCGTGAGGTTCACGGCGTTTGATACGCCGATGAGAAACACGATGGTAAAGAGCATCCCGGCCCAGGCGGGCGCTTCCTCGTCAGGCAGAAATGGAAGGGTGGTAAACCAAATATCCCCTCCGAGGACGACGGCAAGAGCGCCGAGCAGCTGGCCGACTAATTTCGTCCGATAGCCGAGATCGACACGATCATCCCATACTCCAAAGCCTACGATGATCATGCATCCAAGCAGCACGGAGAGCGTCGTCGCATCCTTGGCTCCCCACCATGCAATCGAGGCGCAGGCTCCGATGGCAAAGGCAAGACCTCCGATGCGCGGGACAGGGTGCTCGTGCGTTTTTCGCCCCCCGGGCACATCCATCACGTGAAATCGCGCAGCTGCCAGCCGTAACGGAGGAATCAATCCCATGCACAGGAGCAACGCGGTCATGGAGCTGAAAAATAGTTCGTTGATCATCGGAAGACTCTCACCTCTTCACTGATTCCCGATCAGTCCGGTACAAATCGATTCAGCTCATGTCCGACGGCGACCGCAAACTGCTGGAGACGTTGGTCAACGGTCGCCTCCGACTCGCCGGGGGCAACGAGCGAAGCGAGCCTCACGAGCGCCCCGTCGGTTCGTTGGCGCCACAACGCATCCCAGAGCAAGTACAACTTGACCGAGTACTCGTCCGCAAGATAACGATCGCGCTGTTTGAACCAGTACAGCACAACCTGCTTTTGCTCGCCCTTATGAATGACCGCGCGATTGGCTATCACCCGCCGGGTTGGTGACGCATCGGATGGCAGTGCTTTGCGAGTCAGCGATTCAATTTCCCATCCTCCTCCCGGCAGACAACTCTGGGGTGAGTGAGCCGATTGACCCTTTCTTTGCGACCGGTAGTAGGCCGCATAGAAATTCACCGATTGCTCACCGCCTGAACGGTAGTCGGCCAACACATAATCGTCGAAACGAAGTCTGTCGATGTATCGCTGCTCGAGCGCGAACGGCGCCCCTCGCCACTCGTTGATCTGCATCGGGAAATCGATGAACGCGGGTCTTGATGGAGGCGTCTCCTCACGATCGGCGAATACGGCCGAAAGAAGCGTGAATGGCGCGATCAGAGCGACGCTGCATAAATAGGCGGGACCCGGGGTTCTCCTCAACCGGATCGGCGCGTCACGGCAGGGCTCGCGCCCACCATCATCAGGCCGATTTCTCCATGTCAATCCATCGCGAAAAGTCCACGGCTCCCTCGCCGGCCCGATTCTCCCCAACAACCCGATCTCGCCGATGAGCAACCCAAAACTCACCATGAAAATGACCCATCCTTCGAAGAGGTGATAAAAGCCTTCGGCGGCCCCTTGCCCATAGAGTTCGACCAGAACTCCGATCATGCCGATTCGAAAACCATTGATGAGGATGGAGATAGGAATTGCCGACGCTACAATGACAACGCGCTTCCACAGTTTGTCCTTAAAAAGATAGGCGCACAGGAGGGCGAGGGACGTCAGGGGAAGCAGGTATCGGATACCGCTGCAAGCCTCAACCACTTGCAACTGCACCGGCCCAAGATCGATGACGTTGCCCTCGCGAAAAGCCATCACTCCGATAAGCTGCAAAAAGCCGACTCCCAGAGACGAGGACCACAACTGCAGCTGGCTCGATAGATTGGCGTAGAAAAAAGGGGGCAATGGAATAGCCGTGAGCAGATAACCGAGCGGGAATGCGACTGCTTTTGCCCCACGAATCCCCACCAAGGCAATGACGAGTCCTACAATGACCGTCCAGAGAGAAAGGTGCAGTACGACATACAACGTGGCCAGTTCGCCGACCACATAGAGTATGAGACCCATGGTGATGACACCGAGACCCCACCAGGCTCTCTCTCGCGGTACTTGGGACAGTTGGTGACGAGCTTGCCAGACCAAAAACCCGCTAATTAGGGGCACGAAGATTCCGTGGCTATAATCCTCGCTCCCTATCCAATAGTTGAACAGAAAAACAAGACTGTCTGCGTATATGCAGCCTAAGAGGGCCACAACCAAGACCGATGCGATGATAAGGGAGCGTGTACTAGCCATACGACAGAGTCTCTCGAACGTTCATCAGGAATGGGCCAAAGAAGCTGTCGGTCCGAAAGAACAGGTCGATACCTGATTCTCCATCGGAACCTTCTATCTGTCGATTGATTTCGAAGAAGGAACGGGCTTGATACTCCGCGAGGAATATCAAGCCCTAGCCGTCAGAACGAGGTATTTGTCTAGACCCTGGATCCGCCGAGATTTCTCAACCCTCCCGCTCCCAGACCGACCAAGGAGATCAGCCCTGCGCCGAACAGCAGCACGGCAGCCGGCAACGGGACCGCGGTCAAGCTAGTGAGCGAGCCAAGAAACACGGCTGGGTTCCCGTCCGCATCCTCGAAGAAGAGCCGCCACCTTGCCGCGCTCACGGCGCCTAAACTCGGGGGATTCTGAAGGTCCGTGTCTGCGAACAACCCTCCCCCCTGTTTGTCGAGGCGAAGATCAAAGTTGAACGGCGTGTAGCCGGTTCCACTGAGCTCGGGACCGGTAACCGCAGTTGCCAACGCCCAGCGATCGACGACGCCACCGCCGACCGGAAGGTTTTGCGAAATTGTCACGGCATTCGCGCCGGAACTGAATGACGAGGTATAGCCGAGTGCCCCCCCTATCGTGATGGTGAACCCTTTTACCGCTCCGTTATAAGCGCCATCGCTGCCTCCTATGGAGTTGTCGAATTGAAATGACCCCGAGACCGGGGCCAAGACCGGTGAGATCCCGTCGATGCTACCAGTAAATGAATAATTCACCAGTGCGGCTTGGGCTGCTGTGAAAGGAACCAACAGGGAACATACCGCAGCAGCCGGCAGCATGAACCCTCTCCTAAACCAGGCTTTAATCATCCGCATATCACCGCTCCTTCTAGAGATTGATACATTAGGAACACGTATGAACAGGATAGTGCATAGCAAATCCAAGACCATCATCGAGTACATCTATGTTCATGAAAACTAAGGGTGATTAAGGCGACTCATACCGGCAACTGTGTTCAGATTCCTGCAACGGTGTTCAAGTATGTACGCAGATGCAGAGGGTCTGACTGTAAGCTTCCCCGTCAAGGAGACACTGCCAAGGGAGAACTTCGGGCTTC
>JAHBWT010000127.1 GCA_019636815.1 Nitrospira sp. | reverse complement strand
TAATTCTACGAGTGCCTAGAACTTGGTATCCCAGTACCGTCCCTTGAACACCGGACTCTGTCCAGGAGGTCAACCGTACCAGGCAGTATCGTTGGCGGCGCAGGCCCGCTGGTCCATACCCTCCCATCAGCTGCATTGAATCGGCGACACTCATGGATTATAGTGCCGTGTCTAGTACGTATAGAACCCCAGCTCTACTGGGAATCAAACTCAACCGAGTTCCATCTGACGAGTTCCATCTGAATAGACTGGAAAAGGGCAGTTGATGGGCCACATCGGTGTAATCTGCCCGAATACTCCAGGACACGTGAATGCGATGTTGGCGCTGGCCGACGCGACCCGCGCCCGTGGGCACCGGGTCACTTTCTTCCTGTTGGGCGAACCTCCCATATCGGTCACGGCAGCCGGGTTCAAAACCGTCTCTCTCGGTGGGACCGTCTTTCCGCCTGATCAGTACCGGACCCAAGTTGAGCGGCTTGGCTCGCTGCAAGGCCTGGCGGCTCTCAAGCACACCCTTTCGATCGGTGCGCGCGCAGCTGAGGCTGTTCTGGAAGTCGGCCCGACTGTCGTGCGCACCGCCGGTGTAACTGCCCTGGTAGTTGATCAGGCATCGTTTCCCGGTGGGACGGTAGCCGACCAGTTAGGGCTTCCATTCGCGACGGTGTGCAATGCGCTACTCCTGAACCCTGACCCCGCAGTCCCACCGTACTTTACCTACTGGCAACCTCGGGACGCAGGATGGGCACGGGTTCGCAACCGGATTGCATGGGCGGGACTGAACCGGTTGTACATTCCAATCTTGGCACGAATTCAGAACCACCGCCGCAGGCTCGGTCTACCGGTCCCGGCAGGCATCTCGAACGTCTGGTCTGACAGGTTACAGATTAGCCAACAACCTGAAGTATTCGAGTTCCCTCGACGTGAGTTGCCGAAACACATCCAGTTCGTTGGTCCTCTCCGGCTATCGGTCGGAGATCAGCCGGTTCCGTTCCCCTGGGAACGCCTAGATGGACGGCCGTTAATCTACGCCTCGCTGGGAACACTGCAGAACCGTATTGCAGGGATGTTTCGGGTGATTGCGGAGGCATGTGATGGGTTTGACGCCCAACTGGTCATCTCGACCGGTAATGGGGTATCCCCGGAGGGGCTTGGCAAGCTCCCGGGGGACCCAGTCGTGGTCTCGTACGCCCCTCAGATGGACTTGCTCCGTCGGTCTACCGTCGCGGTGACCCACGCCGGTCTGAACACTGTTCTCGAAGCGCTGGGTACCGGGCTTCCGATGGTGGCTATCCCTGTCACGAATGATCAGCCGGGGATCGCCGCCCGCGTCGCCTGGATCGGGGCAGGTGAGGTCATTACCTCCAAGCATGTGACCCCCCAGACGCTGCGCGCCGCGGTGGTCCGTGTGCGGTCCGACCCATCCTACCGTGCGGCCGCGGAACGGGTCCGGGACGCTATCCACGTGAGCGGCGGGGCATCACGTGCTGCAGAGCTGATCGAGCAAAGCTTGTTACTCGGGACCTGATGAAGATATGTCAAAGCGGTCATGCGAGTTCCCACGCTTGGTGACGGGGTTTCCTTTTTTGACAGAGTTCGTTTTAGGAAGGCCCAGAGGGTCGAGTGGTGGAGCGCGGTAGATAAATGGCCATCGGGCAAGAGGACTCCATGTGGCACCCCCGCCAACGACGAAAGACCCGGGGAGTCTTCCTGCTCGTCACGATTCCAGTCACAGTGAGGGGATACCACAGGATGACATGAAGAGCAACGGCAGCTCACTAACTCCTTGATGGGCGTGCACATTCCGTTGCTTGGCGTAGTGTGCTATATACTGGTGTTTCGGCGTGAATCGTGTTCCTAAACCGCGGGTCGTATGTTCAATTCGTATCGAGGCACCAAACCAAAAATGGTGCAGCAAGATAATGGTAGCAACCAGAACCATACGTTCTTGCCCCGTACTCGTGTTTAGTCGATCATCCAGACAAAAAGCCAGATCACAAGGCCCGCATACAGGTAACGCGTTATCCCTTATCTCTTACCTCGAACAGTCTGCTATTTTAATCAGAAACCGCAAGTAAGGTTGCATGGCCGATTGTCGCCGTGACGCGAATCATATCTCCGAAATCCATTTGCGCTTCAAAATATAGCTATGTTATCTCCTTGATATATTGAGGTATCTACACATATAGCTACAACGCTGAACAATCGTCACATCTCTTCTTGTTTTGAACTAGCTGCAGCGTTAACAGCAACTCCGCCTCTGAGATAATGAACTTTGAGATGGAACAACGGAGATTTCGATGCGGTGGTTGAGGAGAATTCTGATCGGACTCGTCGTGCTGGGCGGTCTCACGTACTTGTATTACACCGAAGTGAAACCGACCGTCATATTCGGCCTCCGGTCTGACTATGCCCATGCCATTCCTTATCAGACGGTCCCGGAAGGCCTGATGAGCCTGAAAGCGGAGTCGTGCGGCACGTGCCACACCGACATTTATAACGAATGGAAGACCAGCATTCACTCACAGGCCTACACGGATCCCTTCTTCCATGCCTATTGGACGAAAGATAAACACACGTGGGTCTGCCTCAACTGTCACGCGCCGCTGGAGAATCAGCAACCCACCTTGATCAAAGACATTCCACGCGACCGAGTTGAACGTGCCGTCCAGGAACCGAATCCGCACTACGACCAGGAGTACCAGCAGGAAGGCGTCACCTGCGCGGCCTGTCATGTGCGGGATGGGGTGATCTTGGGACCGTTCGAGGATGCCAAGGCCCCCCATCCAACGAAATACGATCCGATGTTCCGCACCACGCAACTCTGCTATCGCTGCCATAGTGTCGTGGGCGGACCGGCACAGTTCTATAACGGAGGCCCGTGCGGCACCTATCCTGAATTCGAGGACGGGTACTGGAGGAAGGAACGGGGCTTCATCTGTCAAAGTTGTCACATGCCGGAGATCGAGCGACCGGTCGCAATCGGTGGCCCTGTCCGCCAAGGACGGCAGCACCTCTGGCACGGTGGACACGCCCCCGCGATGGTCAAGCAGGCCATCGACGTGAAGGTGGCGGCTGAGCCTGCTGAACCCAAACCCGGCGACACGGTTCGGATCACCTTGACTCTGATCAATGCGGGTGCGGGACACAAACTCCCCACGGGAGACCCCGATCGCCACTTCACGGTCGAGTTTTCGGTGGAAGATCAGAACGGAAAGGTATTGAAACAGCAGTCAAACACGATGGGTCGGTGGATCATGTGGCAACCGGCCATCATCGAACTCTACGACAATCGACTCATGCCGTTGGCCAGCCGGGACTATACGTTTGAGTATCAAGTGCCGAAGGACAACACCGGGCTCACATTAGTCGCGAAAATTCGTTACCACATCCAAACGGAGCGGCAACATCAGATGCTCATCGATAAATACGGCCTCACGGCGAAGGATCCCTATAACTTCACTGTCTATGAACGAACGGCGCCCCTGACCGGCAATCTGGCAGACCATTTTCAGAAAAATGGACCGAACTCGCACATGGCATGCGCCGCCCCGAATCACAGCTAAAGAACAATCCTTCGACTTGGGCATGGATTGCTATTCGGGTGGCCAGGCGCGTGGCGGTCGGTATCGCGACGATTGTGACGCTCGTCACCGACATATCTGGTCATCATACGTTCAACTCGCATCGGGGACACTAAACCAAGCTGGCTCGGACCGTGCGTTCGTCTTTAGTTTATCGTCATTGTCGCGCACGGATAAACCCCGCAAGCGACTCTTCATCATCTAAATGCTTGCTCGTTTGACGGCACCTTCACTTAGGGAACGACTGGACTATGGCGAGACATCAATGGACTGAGAATGTCTCAAGAGCTTACAATGTTCGCTCTTATTCCTTTCTGCTTCTACCATCTTGCGCTATACTTCTCTCCATGGCCCCCTTTCAAGTCAACAAAAGCAGGCCTTCCACGCTAGAAACTGTTCTCCGTCTTCATGGTTTTTTCCGTCACCGCTTGCAACCTCTTGGCGTCTCTCCCATCCAGGCCAGTATGTTGCTCTATCTTGACCGGCATCCCCAGGGCCAGGTGCTTGAAATCGCTTCGGCGCTCTGTATTCAGAACCTCTCGGCGGTCAAGACCGTTCAACTTCTTCAGAGAACTGGATGGATACGCAAACCACGGGTCAATGCGAATAGGAAGACCGTCAAGCTACAGCTCACTGAAAAAGGCACAGCCCTCGCTCGGAAGATCAAAGAGAACATAGAAGTAACTGACAAACTCTTTGCGATGGCCGACAACCGCAAGGCTGCTTAAGTGTTTCTCAAAATTGCCATCAAACAGCATACCTGGGCCCCCCAGGCCCTCACCGGTCCGGCCCACTATTAGTCGGGACCACTTTACTGTTGCACCGTCCAAAAACCTGCAGTAGTTCGACTAGGTCTTCCCTAGCCGCAGCCTGTACGTCACGGCACACTCCGCCAAAATTTGCTGTTTTCTTGTCATGCCGTACCCCCTCGGTTAGACTTTTTTTCACACAACCATGGCTCGAGCACGCGCGGCGGAACAACAGCGGTCCAGATCGAAAACTGCTCTCATCGAGGAGATCACGCTTGGAATCGCAAAATTTCAAGAGGTTGTCGCCGCAATCAACGACATCGGTCAAGAGGGATTCCCCTATCGCGATGCGGCGCAAAGCAAAGCCGAGCTACAATTCCGTGAATGTCTACGGCATACATTCGGCGAACGCTCTCAGGAATTCCAAACGCACCGGAATTTCAAAATTCGGACTGCAGAGAAGGCCGACGTCACGCGATGTCTCGCAGTCATTAAAGGCCTGATACACACCCTGGAGGATCGGAAACTTGAGCTCCAAGGACTGAAGCCGCCACCTCAAACCGAGCCGTCGCCCGAGGCGATCCTCGGCAACACCGCGCGTATGATGCCGGTTTCAACTGCGGCACCGACCGCGACCATACAAACGGCTTCTCCGATGACATTCGCTATGGCCGTGCTGAACAGCGTAGGGCCATCGAATGCCCCGGTCACACAAATACCGCAAACGCAACCGGCTGCCCCAAGCCCGTCCATTCCGCCTCCCGCATCGAATCCAGCACCGATTCAGACACCACCCTTGACCCCCATGCCGGCTCCTGCTCCTACACCCACAGCAATGCCAACGGCCTCCACTACCTCTACCTCGCCAGTTGTCGCCCCAACGCCCTCTCCTCCACCCACACCGGCACCGACTCCGGTTGTCCAACCGACGCGTTCGGCGTCTGATACAGTGGAGGCTACACCGGCACAACCTGAAACCGTCCCAGTACCGGTGGTCTCTGCAATGGCGGCTCAACCGAATGTCAATGCGCCAGCCTCCGCAGTACCAAGTCCGTCGACACGCGCAGAAGCCTCTCGGTCTATCGCATCCATGCCTCAAGACTCCTCGACGGACAGATTCTTGACTGGTTCATCCTCCACTCGGTCGATGGAACCCGCGCTGGACCAGGATCCGCTCCAGCTCGTCCGGAAAGTCTGTCTGCGCCTACATGCCGTCGCCCGCCAACTGCGACTTCGACGTGACTACCGTCCGACACTTGAAATTGAGGACGACTATGATTTGCAGGACCTGTTGGGCGCATTGCTCAAGGTGGAGTTCGACGAAGTGGCAACCGAGGAATGGACTCCGCCCTATA
>JAHBWT010000126.1 GCA_019636815.1 Nitrospira sp. | reverse complement strand
CCCGACCAGTGCGCAAGCGTCCGAGCGTAATGCGGTCGCAAACTTTCGACATCATAGACTTCGAAGTTTTGTGTCGCCATCTCTCGAATGACGGTCTGGAGATGGGGTAGTTCGGTGTGAGGGAATACGAATTTCTCCATAAACTCGCTGACGCCGGATCCTACGGTTCGGCCATCGGCATCGGATGAGGTAATTCCGTGGTTCAGAAACAGTCCACGATCGCGTAAGAGTCGTCGCACAACACCGACGTACAGGGGAAAGTTTTTCTGGCCGACATGTTCAAACATGCCGACACTCGCAATCTTGTCGAACCTGCCTTCTCCGAACCGTTCTGGAGCGTCACGGTAGTCGAGCTGGAGTACCTCGACGCGTTGTTGAAGGCCGGTCGCCCTCACACGTTCTCTGGCCAGAGTAAATTGGTTATCTGACAGTGTGATGCCGACAGCGTGGACGCCATAGTGCTGCGCAGCGTACATGATGAGCCCACCCCAGCCACAGCCGATATCGAGTAGTCGTTCTCCTGGCTGAAGCCGGAGTTTACGGCAGATATGACGGAGTTTAGCCTCTTGCGCGATATCGATCGTTTCCTGGCCGGTCTGAAAATACGCGCAGGAATAGACCATACGCTCGTCGAGCCAGAGTCGGTAAAACTCATTGCCGACGTTATAGTGGTAGGCAATGTCCTGTTGATCCTGTTTCGGTGTGTGCCGTGCCGTCAACGCGGCGATACGGTTTGTCGCCGGCGATCCATCAGCCGCCACGAGGCGCTCGGCACTCGTGATGACGGACATGATATCGCCGTTGATATCGAGGCGCCCGTCGACAAATGCTTCACCAAGAGTCCCCAGCGTCGGATGGGTGAGGGCCGGGAGCAAGGATGGATCGCGTATTGCTATCACGACGCGAGATTCCTGACCGAAGTTCAAACATGAACCGTCCGGGAGGATAAGGTTCAGAGGTTGGCCTCCCAGTGCCCTGACCTTTTCTGCCAGGCGTTGGATCCGCTGGCCAACTGCCTTTCCGACGATCCTATTGGTCGCATGGGATAACAGATTGCGATGAGACATGATGACCTCCTTGGAGCGAGAAGCGAAATCTCAACTGTATGTGTGTGCCGATAGGCAGAACACATCAGGACATAAGATTCTTCTGCTGCGCGAGGCCCCAGCGAGCTTGTAGGACGTTGGAAAGCCAAAGGAGCACTGATGCTAGATCCTCGCTTAGTCTTTTCGTTCGGGCCTTGTCAAGTTCTCTGGTGAGAGTGTTCACCCGAACCGCTGGCGAGCTATCGCCATCCCTGCACTAAGCGAATGTCGTACCTGCCATATCTTCTTGAAATTGCAGTCATAAGTAGCGCATGCGAAAAGACGATGCGTGGAACTGCGGTGAAAATCCACACGAGAACAGGCGAGGTGAGGCATCTCGCAACAGTCCGACTAAGGTCTGGTTCTTATGGAAGAATGATCGAGTGTTCCGGATAGCCGAGTTCTTTGAGCGTAATTTCCAGTGAATCAACCATCGGTGGGGGACCACAGAGGAAAATAGAGGTGTCAGGGGATGGAGCAGGGAGGTGTTGTCGCAACATGTCTGACGTGATGCGGCCTGCGCCGCCGGACCATCCGGGAGGCGGATGTTCCAAGACATGGTGACAATGGAAATTTGGATAGTCGCGCACGTGACGTTCCCACTCTCGTCGAAAGATAATGTCGGATTCCGTCTTGTTCGCAAAAAGAAGAAAGAGCTCAACATCGATTTTTTTGGCCAGAATCCAGCGAATAATGGAGATCATCGGGGTGATGCCTGTTCCCCCGGCCACGAATCCCACCCGTTTGGCCATCCCGTCGGTCCAATGGCCTCCTGGGTTTGGTCCACTCATGAGCACGGTATCTCCAATGCGCTGATCGTGCAGGTACTTTGAAACAACGCCTGTCTCATATCGCTTGACCGTCAGATCGAAATATCCCGTTGTGCCTGGAAGTGATGATGGCGTATAGGGGCGCTTTACTGCCTTGCCGTCGAGCGTCGCGTGGACATACAGAAAATCTCCGGGGTGCATGTCTAGTGTTGCGTCAGCCGGCAGTTCAAATCGGAACGTCTTTGTGTCGTGAGTGATCGTTTCGACCGCAGTCAGGGCGTAAGGGCTCGGTGCTTTGGTCCTAATGCGAGTGGTGAAGGGCGTCATGGTCGATCTCGACAGGTCGAGTGTTACGGCACCGCGGTGTGGGCCGGGCCGCTATCTTTAGCCCGATGATCAATGGTCTGTTTTGCTTCTAGATTGGCAAGAACCGGCTGGGCCGCTGTGATGTTCTGTCGAACGGCCTGTGATAGCCAATGGCGCGCTTCTTCCGTATTCCGTGTCACTCCTCGGCCGTAGGCGTACATGACACCGAGGACGTACATCGCTTGCCCATTCCCAGCCTCGGCCAAGCGGCGCAAACCTGTCGAGGCCTTCTTGTACCAACCGATGGACTCCGGTGCTTGTCGCCCCTTTTGTTTCGCATAGTACTTGCCAAGGCGATACTGAGCGAACGCATCACCTTGTTCCGCCAATCGCGCGTCAGGTGTCGGATTCGACGGTGGTTTTCTCGCGAGCGCACGCGCAGCTGATTTCTCATTGTTCGAATCCATTCCTATACGATCGGCAGGAGGATGTTCTGTCGTAGATGGTTTCGGCGTCGGATCCTCATGGCTCGCGGGCTCAGGTGAAAGCCGATGGCTTTCCGGGGTAGGGGAGGGTATCGAATGTTGGGATTCAGTCGGATTTTCTGCTTGAGATACCTGGGTAAGGCTGAAGTCGTTTTCGCGAGTCTCCCCTGCGGCAGTCGGTTGATGAGATTGGTCACATTCTTCGGCTGAATCTCCGGGGGTATCCTCACTGGTCGTGTCTTGGCAATCTGTATCGTCGTTTGACGCGGGTGGCCATATCATGACTGTCGAGGCGACCCAGATAGCGGGGATGAGGAAAAGACTCCACCGGACCACTCGGCGTCGTAAGATGGTCCGATCGCTGGGAGGTACGATGACAAGTCCGGGATAGTCTTTGGGGGCCATGCCTTGGGTACAGAGAGTCTTTCGTTAAAGTCTATCAGGCGGTTTTGACGCTGTCCGAGTATTTTCCAACCTGCGCCGGTTTACCCGCGGTCGCATGGGGCGTTTACTATGGATCGGTCAACGACATACGCAGCAAAGTTTACCATGAGCCGCTTATACATAGCCTCTTGTCCTACCCATGCGCAAGCTCCTATAGTAGAGCTGCAGAGCTGACCGAGATGAACTCAGGAAAGACCCAGGAAATCAGGTGAATTATGCGATCAGTCGACAGCGCCCTTACTATTTTGGAAGTCAACGGTCCCTTTCGGGAACCGAGAGAGCAGGTCTTTTCGTACGATTATTCGATACAACGGTCAACCTGGATGATGCCGCATGGCGTCCGGGTGAAGGTTTCTATACCGGATGAGTTGGAGACGTTCAAGAGGCGTCTGTTTGAGGTGGTGACCGGCTCACCTGGTCAGCAACTGTTGATGAGTAACATTCTCTCCAGGGCGATTGCCGATTGGAAGATGAGGGTTGCTGACGAGGAAGGCTTATTGGCTGAACGGCGTGACGTGATGCTGGCCCCGTTTATCGGGCCGCTAAGCCATCTGTTCACGAAGCTGGAAGCTCTGTTTGAAGCGGATCGGGCGCCCGTCCGTGAGGAGGTGAAGCGAAGGGTGGGAATTTAATTGGTCCCGCCCATGCGAAGCGTTCGGCGCATGTGCTAAAAGACTCTTCGGTACTGTTTGGAGTGTATGCCGGATTCATCGGCAAATCCAAGAGCGCCGGTGTCTGGGCTTCCGGTGTCATTGAGATCAATCCGGTAGTAACCACGGACCTGCTCCATCGCCACCTCGAAGGGAATTGCGTTTGGATAGAGTGTTCCTGGAGCATGAGCTCCTCGCGCCAGCGTGCGGATTGTGTCCGGATCGGCAAATTGCTTGTCCGAAAAAATAAAAATGTCCGCAATGGCGTGATTGCCCAACTTGTGGTCTGGTGTGGTGGCTGGAAGTTGTTCACTCAAGGTTCCCTCCAATCGTGCATCCTTCAGGCGTTTCAAGAGAGCGACGATTTGACTATCCGTAGCTTGGGAGGGTACGACCAGCCCGAGGGCATTCATGTCCGGGATAGCCGTGTGGACTTTGAACATGACGGGAACCGCTTCCGGGTCTTCGATGACTGAAACGGTGGGACCTCCGGTGCCTGTGGCTTGTTTGTTCCTCGAGCTTGGGACAATTAAGGCGACGAAAAGCCACAATCCGATGAGCGTGCCGAAAACCACCAACAGCGGATGAGCTCCGGCGCGCTTTCCTTCTTGGTACGGTTCCTCGTTCTTGCTCATATCGTTCGATCGTCCATCTGTGGAGGTGTGCCGGGGGTGGGATGTGCCAACCGGCGCTTGGCTTCGTCCCACAGCGCATCCATTTCGGCCAGAGTCATGTTTGTCAACGCCCGACCGTGCTCGGCAGCTTGTGCTTCCACCACGTGAAAGCGATCGGTGAAACGATTTGTCGCGCGGCGCAGTGCGTCCTCAGGATTGACTTTGAGAAAACGAGCGAGGTTGACCAACGAGAACAGCACATCTCCGATCTCTGCCTCGATCATTTCGCGAAAGTCGGGCCGACCAGACCCAGTTTCGTCGGATGCGCGACCCACCTCCAGAGCTTCCTGCAGTTCATCGATTTCTTCGATCACTTTTCCGATGATCTGCTCACGTCCTTCCCTGCTCTGAGGCCAATCGAAACCCACCCGAGCAGCTCGTGCCTGGATTTGATAGGCTCGGAGCAAGGCCGGCAAGGTTTTCGGTACGCCGTCAAGTGCTGATTGAGTGCTACCGGTAGCTTCGCGCTCCGCACGCTTGATATTTTCCCACTGAGCCACCACTTGTTCGCTGTTCGTTACCTGCTTTTCTCGTCCGCTGGGTTCAAAGACATGGGGATGTCTCCGGATCAGTTTCGCGGCGAGGGTATCGAGTACCTCTTCAACTGTAAAAGCTTCGGTCTCTGCGGCAATCTGGCTGTGGAAAACAACCTGTAACAGCACATCCCCCAGTTCTTCCTTGAGTTTCTGGGTGTCATGCTGGTCGATCGTCTCCAAGACTTCGTACGCTTCTTCAAGAAGGTAGGGTTTCAAGGTCTCATGAGTCTGCTTCCGATCCCACGGACATCCATTTTCCGCACGCAATGCTGCCATCAGCTCAACGACCTTGGTGAATTGCGTCGACATTGAAGAATGGACCTCTCTGTATGGTTCTCTACGGGCACTGCCGTGGTGCCACTCTATACCGACGGTGACGTTCTCTTCAATCTCGGTGATGGCTTGCGGGCAACCAGGCCCTATGGTAGGGTACCGCCGTTGCCTATGGGGCCTGAGAAGAGGTTGAAGAATGGCTGACGAGGAGCAAGGATTCGTCATTCGTGACAGACGAGGAAGCGCAGGGGGAGAGAGCGCTCCGACCACGACTTCAACTGCAAAGGAAACACCGTCTTCTGTTGCCGCATCCACTGAATCGTCTCACGCCGCTCCGGCCCCTCCGGTTACCTTCTCTTCTTTTGTGATTTCATTGGGCTCGTCCTCGCTCATGCTGATGGGCGAGCAACTGGATCCTCAACAAGCCCCCATGCCGGTTAACCTCCCGCAAGCGAAAGAGATTATCGATCTGTTGTCTGTCCTTGAAGACAAGACTAAGGGTAATCTGACCTCTGACGAGCAGACCGTTCTACGTGACATGCTGTACGCGCTTCGTATGAAGTATGTCACCTTGGCCTCGCCGAAATAAGATCCCGTTGTGCTGCT
>JAHBWT010000125.1 GCA_019636815.1 Nitrospira sp. | reverse complement strand
ATGCAGAAGGTGAAGAGGCAGGGGAAAGCCGAGTTGGTCCTTGAGCTTGAATCAACGCCTGATATACTCGCCATGCTCTCCGCACGGCGAACATCGCAAATCATGGTGGGATTCGCCGCGGAAACAGAGCACATTCTGTCACATGCGACAGACAAGCTGAAGGCAAAGGGACTGGATCTTATTGTTGCCAACGATGTGACCCAAACGGGAGGGGGATTTGGCAGCGATGATAATGCTGCGGTGATTCTCTCAGCTAAGGGTGAACAACGAGACTTGGGTTTGATGTCCAAGCGTCGGTTGGCCGACGAAATCTTGACTGCGGTGCGCCAACTGTGTGTGGTCAGGCCCCGTCAAAATGTTTTAGTGGAATGAACAAGAGAATGGCTTCCGGATCTAAGAAAGCCAATAACGCTGCTGAGATCGACCGCTTGGCGCTGGTCTTTGCCAAGGAGCCGGGGTCCAAGGCGTTTATCCCTTTGGCAGAAGAATATGGAAAGGCCGCCATGTGGGAAGAGGCTGCGGCGGTCCTGGAAGATGGATTGAAGACCTATCCGGGCTTCATAACCGCTATGGTGGCCTTGGGCCGTGCCTATGACCAAATGAGCCAGCCCGTGAAAGCTCAAGCGATTTTAGAAGAAGCCATAAAATTGAGTCCTGATAACCTACGAGCACATCGGACCTTGGCCAAGCTCTACGCCGCTCAGGGGGCGAAGGATGCGGCGATCCAATCCTGCAGTGTCATTTTGGCGTTAAATCCGCAGGATCAAGAGGCGTTGGCTTTACGCGCGGGGCTAGACGTGTCAGTGGGACAAGGAGTGACAGATGTGGGGAGGCCGGCTCAGCAGAAACGGACGCATACCCGCAGCTCTGATTCTGGTTACGGAGAGCCATTAGCTTCTGACATAGGTGGTACGATGTCGGTCAAGGCCAACGAAGCTGATGGCCTGTCTGGCGACGTGGCACCTTCAGCAGATAACATCACTCACTCCCATTCTGGCAAGACCCTCAGCTTGGAGAAACCACAGGGGGCCAGAAGCCCGGTGGTTGTGCAACTAGAACAGTGGCTCCGCTCGGTTCACGCCCGTCGCCGTGACTCTCAAAGCTTTTCTCAACCAAGTTCAAAAACGTCCACCTGACTCAACGGTTTGACCCCTAGAATCGGGACTGCTAGAATGCCGCGTTCAAGGCGCTGGTGTGTATGTGAGGCTTCGTACGCGACATGCTGCGGATCTTGGTTTTACATGGTCCCAACCTCAATCTGCTCGGCAATCGGGAAGAGTCGATCTATGGGACCGAGACTCTCGCCATGATTGACAGTTCTCTTAATAAGCTCAGTGTTGAGCTGGGAGTCGAGCTTGTCATCCACCAATCAAATCTGGAAGGGGAGTTGGTCAACTGGATTCAAGAGGCGCGACATGGGTATCATGGCATCATCATCAATCCGGCGGCCTATACCCATACGAGCGTCGCCATACGGGATGCTCTAGCGGCCGTCAATCTACCCACCGTCGAGGTTCACCTATCAAATATTTATCGACGGGAGGAGTTTAGGCAGCATTCGTACGTGTCAGGGGTTGCGTTGGGACAGATCTCCGGTTTTGGTTCCGATGGATATCGGCTGGCTCTCAGAGGATTATGTGAACACATATCTGGTTCTGGAGCGAAGGATCTGTCAGGGAGTCATCGTGCTGCTTCTGGATAGACCTTGGTCCCATTAGTGCGGTCGCTGAATGGTGAGCGTTGTAATCGAAGGGAGTGAGGAGTGATTTCCACGGTTGACTTTCGCAGTGGTGTCCGGTTGATGGTTGAGGGTGAGCCTTTTTATATCGTTGAGTTTCAACATGTCAAGCCTGGTAAGGGTGGGGCGTTTGTCCGTACCAAATTGAAGAGCTACCTTTCTGGCAACGTATTGGACCGAACGTTTCGATCGGGAGAGCGATTTGAAGAACCCGACCTAGAGGAACGCAACATGCAGTTTCTCTACGCTTCGGGAGAGTCCTATACACTTATGGATACAGAGTCCTATGAGCAGCTGACTTTTGAGAAGAATCAGTTAGGAGAGAATGCGGACCTGCTCAAGGAAAACATGGTCGTTAAGATTCTCATCTACGAGCATCGTCCCATCGCTGTCGAGTTGCCCAACTTTATTGAGCTCAAAGTGGTTGATGCGGAGCCCGGAGTGCGAGGAGATACGGCGTCTGGTGGGACCAAGCCCGCAGTCGTTGAGACCGGAGCCACGATCAAAGTCCCCTTGTACCTAGAGGTCGGGACCGTTATCCGGATTGATACGCGCACAAGGTCCTATGTGGAGCGTGTCCGGTGAAGCGTCGTCGACCGAAGGCAAAGACTCGCCGCATCGTAGTGCCAGAGATCGCGAGCGAGTCAATACCTGATGTATCGCTTACAGGAAGTTCCGGCAAGCAAATTCAAGAACTGATCGATCTGCTCCGCCGCAACAACCTGACCGAGCTTGAGTTCGAACGCCAAGGTATCCGGATCCGTGTCCGTCACGAGACTTCCGTTAAGGGCGCCATAACCTCGCTGCAAGAGCCCGCTCCGGCCTCGCCGCAACAGCCGGTGAATCCCGCTTCAGCTACGACGCCGCTCCTTGAAGCTGCCACAGGCTTCCTCACTGTCACCTCTCCCATTGTCGGCACGTTCTACCGGTCACCCTCTCCTGACGCCGATACGTACGTTGAAGAGGGAGATTCGGTAAAGAAGGGGCAAGTGCTGTGCATTGTTGAAGCAATGAAACTGATGAATGAGATTGAGTCCGAAGTGGATGGCCGTATTGTGAAGATTCTGGTCGAGAACACCAAATCAGTGGAATACGGTCAGGCGCTCTTTCTCATCGATCCCAAAGCTGCTTAATAGGTTGTTCTCACGTCAATCCTCACTCGTGTGTCGGAGTCGAGACGTGTTCAAGAAAGTGTTAGTCGCCAATCGCGGAGAAATCGCGCTGCGGGTCATCCGAGCGTGCAAAGAGCTTGGTATTGCGACTGTCGCCATTCATTCGGAGGCCGACGCGCTTGGCTTGCATGTTCGAGCGGCTGACGAAAAGGTGTGTGTCGGGCCGGCTGATTCTGCCTTAAGCTACCGGAATATCCCCAATGTCCTCAGTGCTGCTGAGATCACAGGAGTCGATGCAATCCATCCCGGGTATGGATTCCTTTCTGAAAACGCTCATTTTGCTGAGGTCTGCGAGTCTATCGGCATTAAGTTTATTGGTCCGAGCTCAGAGAATATTGCCTTGATGGGGGATAAGGCAAAGGCGCGGGAGGTTGTGGCGAAACGGGGGCTCCCAGTCACACCAGGGAGCCCGGGGGAATTGCGCAGTGAAGAAGAGGCATTGCAGGCTGCCAAGAAAATAGGCTTTCCCGTTATCATTAAGGCGACGGCTGGGGGAGGAGGCCGCGGGATGCGCGTAGTCAACCGAGCTGAAGACTTAGGTCGGGCGTTTCAGGCCGCTCAGGCCGAGGCGAAGTCGACCTTTGGTAATGATGGCGTCTACCTTGAGCGCTACTTTTTGGAACCGCGGCATATCGAGGTGCAAATCATGGCTGACCAGCACGGTCGGGTGGTCCATCTGGGAGAACGCGACTGTTCGGTTCAGCGTCGACATCAGAAACTGATTGAAGAAACCCCATCTCCTGTCGTGGATGACAAGCTTCGTCGGGAAATGGGACGGGTCGCGATTGAAGCCGTCAAGGCAGCACATTATCGAAATGTTGGGACCGTCGAATTTCTGCTCGATAAGGACCGAAATTTCTACTTTATGGAGGTCAACACTCGGATTCAGGTTGAGCATCCAATCACGGAGATGGTGACGGGTATTGATCTCATCAAGGAGCAAATCCGCCTTGCCGGAGGTCATCCACTCTCGATACGACAACAGGATGTGGTGCTCACCGGCCATAGCCTCGAGTGTCGTATTAACGCAGAAGATCCTGAGAAGTTCACACCGTCCCCCGGCACGATCACCAAATACAGCCCGCCTGGAGGGTTTGGAGTTCGCGTTGACTCCGCCATGGAGTCGGGCTCAACGGTCGTGCCCTATTACGACTCGATGATTGCCAAGCTGATTACCCATGGCCGCAATCGGCAGGAGTCCATGGTGCGTATGAAGCGGGCACTGAGTGAGTTCACCATCGAAGGCATCAAGACGACCATTCCGCTTCACCGCCGGATTCTTGAGGATCCGGACTTTCAGAAGGGTCACGTGTCGACGACGTTCCTGGAACGATTCTTGGCGAATTAGCCGCACGAACTCGATTCGAACTACCTGTCGGCGTATCATTTCCTTCAAGAAGGTTTCTCATTCCTTGGTCCGCAATCGAAGCCATGTTAGGCTCACCAACACAGGGATGCACTGAGTCATCGCTTTGTGCCGACGCAGAGGTGATTCTCTCCTGCCTTCTTGATAGGATTCATGTGCCTTCCGAGCGTGTCGCTTAGGATATATGAGACGAATTGGTTTGATTATCAGTATGTTAGCCATCGGGTTGGCCATAGGTGGCTACGTGTTTTTTAATGGAGAACGCAAGGTGCCGGTTCACTACCGAACGGCAGCGGTCCAGCGTGGTCCGGTCATCTCTATGGTCAGCGCGACAGGAACGATTAATCCCGTTGTGTTAGTGGAAGTGGGGACGCAAGTGTCGGGGATGATTAAGGGTCTCCACGCTGATTTCAATTCACGGGTGAAGGCCGGGGAGACTGTCGCAGTCATCGACCCGGAGCCATTCAAAGCGCGTCGAGAGCAGGCTGTCAGCAATTTGGAAGTGGCACGCTCAAATGTGGCGCGATCCAAGGCCGATCTGGCCCAGCGAAAACGCGAACTTGATCGGGTGCAATCTCTGTTACCTCAGCAGTTTGTTGCGCAAAACGACGTCGATGTCGCCCTCACCAATTACCAAAGTGCGGAAGCACAGCTGCGGGTTGCTGAGGCTCAGGTCAGGCAGGCTGAGGCCGCCCTGAACGCCGCCGAGCAGGAATTGAAATATACCGTCATTCGGTCACCCATCGATGGGATTGTTGTGGCTCGTAATGTGGAGGTGGGGCAGACAGTCGCAGCTAGCTTCGCGACGCCAAACCTGTTTCTGATCGCCCTCGATCTGACCCAAATGCAGGTCAATACCAACGTGAGTGAATCGGACATCGGCGGAATGACGGAGGGGCAAGAAGCCGTCTTTACGGTGGATGCCTATCCAGGCGAGTCTTTTGCCGGCACCATTCGACAAGTTCGTCTTGCCCCCATCAACATACAGAACGTGGTTACGTATAATGTTGTGGTCGGCGTCGATAATACAGATCTACGGCTCAAACCAGGCATGACAGCCAATGTGTCGATCATCGTGGCCCAGAATAGTCAGGCTCTGAAGGTTCCTAACGCGGCGCTTCGATTTTTACCTCCAAAGGCAGAGAGGGAGCGTCCTGAGGTCAATGGACAAGCGGCGGATGTCATCGAGGGAGGTTCAACAGCCAAGAGCGATGAGGCGCTGACACGGAAAATCGTCTGGAAGTTAACGGAGAACGAAAGCCTTAGCCGTATTCCGGTTCAAACTGGGATCTCTGATGGTGTCGCCACGGAAATCCTATCTGGAGGCCTGATGGAGGGCGATGTGGTGGTTATCGGTATTGAGCAGTCGTTAGGAGAGGAGAAGGGAAGCGAGTTGCCGCCCGGATTTGGAAATAAGAAGCGTCCGCGTTCTCGATGAGATCGGTGGCTCAGCCAGGTACCTTGTGTGAGGTGTGATGACGAGCCGACTGAAGTTCTACGTGATTGTGTGCATGGAAGACCATCATCGTGAATCCTTTAATCGTCTGCAAAGACATCTGGAAAGTCTATCGAATCGGAGATGTTGACGTA
>JAHBWT010000124.1 GCA_019636815.1 Nitrospira sp. | reverse complement strand
GGCAACGTCCACTTCGAAAAAAAAGACGGCTCGATGTCGTCTTCCATCTCCACCGGGTCGATAACTTGTGAAGCCGGTTCTTCTCTCGTATCAAGAACGACTTCGTGATCCAGCTCTCGATGTTCGTGACGACCCAGCCCATTCATAACATTCCTGCTCACTGAACCAATGCAAATGGATTGTGATCGAGCTCTTCCTCAACGGTCGTGGCAGGGCCATGACCGGGAAAGAGACGGTGGTCAGGAGATAGCGTCAGTAGACGGTCGTGAACGGAGTTGAGATGAATCGAATACAGTTCCTTGGGATTCGACCGACCGATTGACCCGGCGAAGAGGGTATCGCCGACGAAACACACCGGCAGCTGCTCGTCATCCATACAATAACAGATGCCGCCCGGGGTATGCCCCGGGGTCGTCATACATCGGACCGTACGGCTGCCAACACGAATCACCATTCCATCGACCGGTGTCACCAGCAAGTCCGCCCGTGGCCGCCAACCCAGCAGCCCTTCATCTTCAGGGCCGAGGTAGACCGGGACTTCGCGATCGCCCAGGATCTGCTCGATCCCATCCGCATGGTCCGCGTGGCCATGCGTCAAACAAATACCAATCAGGCGTACTCCACGTCGACGGAGCTGTCCCAGCATCGCGGGAGCATTATAGGCAGTATCGACCAATAGTGCCTCACCCTCATCATGGACGATGTAGCCCTGCACGCCATATCCATTGATGGAACCTTGAACCATTTCTATCCATGGCGGCATACGCTGCGCAACCGGCTCCCACTTATCAACGGCGATCTGTTCAAGCGGCTCACCGCGCAGGGCCAACGCCTTTGCCAGCGCGCGAATTTCCGCACGGTCTCTGGGCTGATCGCCCCGCTCCAACGCGCTGATATCGCCACCCGGCAAACCTGTCATCCGGGCCACATCGCCGACCGAGAGACCTTGGCCGGTGCGCGCTTTCTTCAGAATATCGCAAAAGTCGTCTTCTAACGGCATAGCGACCTATGGGGGAATCTCAATGGACATGTCATACGATCAGAACTCGAGTGAGTTCACTTCCTTCTAGCGCGGTTGCACGACCGATTTACCCTTCCGGACTGAGCTTGATTTCCTTCACGTCTCCAAAGGTCGACAACGCTTTCGCCAACGCATCTCCCGAGCCGACTGCGATGATTTTCAGACGATCGGGGCGCAAATGTTTTTTGGCCGCGGCAAGGACATCGTCCTTGGTCAGCTGGATCACTTGTTCCCGCAACCGCTGAAGAAAGTCCTTCGGTAATCCATCGTGCTCCAGCTCGATCAAGCGACCGACGACGGCAGATGAACTTGCAAAGGAGAAGACGAACGAGTTCACGTACGCTTCTTTGGCTTCCGCCAACTCGGCGTCTGTCACCGGCTCTTCCCGCATTCGTTCCATGTTTGCCACGAACCGCTCGATCACATCCTGTGTGGAGGTGAGCTTGGTCTCGGCCCGCATCAGCCAGATGCCTTGATCATGCATTCCCGTAAGGAGTCGGCTCCCGACGGAGTAAGCCAACCCCCGCTTCGTCCGCACGTCGTTGAAGAGGCGACTTCGAAACGAGCTTCCGCCCAAGATGTCGTTCACGATGGCCAATGCCACATAGTCGGGATCGCTCTCCTTGATTGAGAGGTGGCCCACGCGGAGGTGCGTCTGCGATGTATCCTTATTGATGAACCTCACCACAGATTGAGACATATCCGCTTCCGACACATCCGGGATCTTCAGCTCGGGCACCGCGCCTTTCTGCCAACCTCCAAACACCTTCCGGAGCGAGGTCAGCATCTCGTCTTTCGTAAAGTCGCCGGTCACGCCCAGAAGCATCCCGTTCGGGTGAATGGTGCTGCGATGAAACGCAATGAGGTCCTGCCTCGTGAGCCGTTTGATTGAATCGACCGAACTCTCTCGAGCCGTCGGATGATCGGCGCCGTAGAGCGCCTTGGTAAATTCCCGGCTTACGATGGATCCAGGGCTATCTTGTCGGCGGCGGATCCCCTCAATGGCCTGTAGCTTGGCCAACTCCAGCCGAGCGGGCTCAAACGCCGGCGATCGAATAAGACCGGCAAAGATCTCCAATCCCCGATTCAGGTCCTTGCTCAACACGTCGAGAGACGCCGACCCCGATTGCCTCCCAATCCCAATGTGGATATCGCCCGCAAACTGCTCCAACTCCGCATCGACTTGTTCTGCCGACAAACCACCTCCGCCACCGGTCCGCATCACCGCACCGGTCATCGCCGCCAACCCGACTTTATCGGCTGGATCGAGCCAGCCTCCTGTACGCATCGTGGCTGTGATCGTGACCAAGGGTAATTCATGGTCCTCCAACAGATAGACGACCAGGCCGTTGCCCAAGACCACTCGCTCCGGTTCAGGCGGTGAAAACTCAACGGGTTCAAACGTCATGGTTCTGGGATCTTCGACCTCGAGATCGGCCGAAAAGGTCATAGATCCCGACGCCAGCATGAGGATCACCATACCGACCATCACCCCGACCTTGTTGCGCAGGCCCATCCGGTCCACCCTCACCCGCTTCATGGGCTCACCCCGTCGACCGGCGTTGCCGCAACCGCTTTCGCGCTCCCTTTCTTGACCAAGACCGCAACGGTCCGATTCGATTTGGTCAAGTATTGGGCGGCGACTCGTTGCACATCGGCAGCGGTCACCTTGGCGATCTGATCCCGCGACGTCAGGATGTATTGCCAATCACCCGCCAATGCCTGATACAACGCCAGTTGGGAGGCCAATCCGCTGTTCGAGCGTAACCCTCGCACCAAGTCCGCATCCAGATTGTTGAGCACCTTCTCCAGCTCCTTCGGGGAGACAGGTTCCCGCTTCAGCCGCTCGATCTCTTCATAGATCGCGGCTTCTACCTCTGCGGTCGTATGAGGAGCAAGGGGCGTGGCGGTAATGACAAACAGGTTCGGTGCACGGACTCCCGGGTGACTCGCGTCCGATCCGACCGAGGCTGCCAGACGTTTTTCACGGACCAACTTCTGATGGAGGCGAGACGTGAGCCCTTCGCTCAGCAGGGCATCGATCACGTCGAACACATCGTCATCCGGATGTCGCAATGTCGGCTTGTGATACCCGATGACGATGGCCGGCTCCGCGTCAAATTCGACTTCGACTCGCCGCTCCCCGCGCTGCTCCGGCTCGACCGTCACCAAGGGCGGAAGCGGCGGCGCGGCCGGAATCTTCCCGAAGGTCTGTTCGATCAACGCGATGACTTCCCTGGGATTGATATCGCCGACCAGGGCGATCGTGGCACGATTCGGGCCATAGTGGGTCTTGAAGAAGGCTTCCGTATCGGCCGGTGTCAACGACATGATATCGGATCCCCATCCGATCGTCGGAATACCATAGCCATGGGCGCGGAATGCCGCCGACGTGAAGGTCTCAAACAACAGGCCATTCGGGCTGTCGTCGTTGCGCAAGCGCCGTTCTTCCATTACCACTCCCCGCTCCTTATAGAACTCGCGCAACACCGGATGAGCCATCCGATCCGATTCAATCGCCGCCCACAAGGGCAATCGATTGGATGGGAAGCTGATCATGTAGCGGGTCAGGTCTTTCCCTGTCGAGGCGTTGAGCCTGACGCCGCCATGGCGCTGGTACAACAGCGCCATTTCGTTGCCGACGACATACTCGGCCGCCTTCGCCTGAAGGTCCAAAAAGCGCTTCTGGAGCGATTCGATCATCGCGCGCGTTTCGTCTGTTTCACTTGCGCCGTTTGCATCGAAATCACGCTGGCGTTGATCGAGCTCGGTCCCGACGAGCGCAAGTTCGTCCAAGATCGGCTGCTCTTCTTCATAGTTCGTGGTGCCGATCGTGCGGGTACCCTTGAACGCCATATGCTCATAGAGATGAGCAATACCGGTCTGGCCGACCTGCTCGTTGATGCCGCCTACCGCAAAGGTGATATTGATCGACACGATGGGGGTCTGATGCCGTTCGACCATGAGAACCGTCAATCCATTCGCCAGCCGGTGTTCGATCACGCGCTCCGCAAGGCTCGAGCCGGAGGCGTACACTGGGTGGATGAGGCAGAGGCTCGACACAACGAGAGTGAACACCGCAAGAACTGAAAGGCGCATCACTTCACCTCCCCTTCTCCCACCAAGGGTTCGGCCCGGTCGTGTATCTCTATGATGGGTCATATGAAAAGCTCCATAAGTTCTTCCGGGCATTCGATGAACCAATCAGGCTGGCAGGCGGCCATCTTTTCCCGGTTCCCCATTCCATAGCCCACGGCACAGACACGGATCCCGGCGTTATGGCCTCCATTGATATCATTCGTGCTGTCTCCAATCAGAACCGTCCGCTCTTTCGGCACACTCATCGTCTCCATGATGTGCAATAACATGCCGGGCTCCGGCTTGAGTCCAAAACCATTGTCTCCGCCCACCATGTACCCAAAATGCTGCGGACCTAACCCGTTCAGGATGACGCGAGTGTATTCAATCGATTTGTTGGTCGCAATCGCCTTGGTCTTGTGAGCAAAGTGCTGCAGCATCGGCTCGATGCCCGGATAGAACGTGGTCCGGTCCAAGCAATGCTCGAGATAGTGGCCGCGAAATACTTTTAATGCTTCTTCGAAGCTGGCCTGATTGCCCTCTCCAACCGCAAGGCGGAGCAGTCGTTTCACGCCGTCTCCGACAAACCCAAAAATCTCCTCGATAGGGCGTTCGGGCAATCCCAACGCGACCAGGGTGAAGTTCACAGAGTGGGCGATATCCCACTTGGATTCGATCAGGGTGCCATCCAGGTCGAAGATCAGCAAGTCTACCGGGGTCTGTGCCATGATTATTTGGCCTTTCGCAAGGAGTCGATGAGTGACGCCAGTTCGGTGCGATGAGTTTCGTTTTGTTCCTTCGCTTCGGCTTCTCGCGCGAAACTCACCATCCGTTTCAATCCAACATGGGGAGGAATGATCGGGGAGACGATGCGCCAGTAGTTCCCCACAACTTTCACGTGGAACCGGACCTCCTCCATCGTTTCCTCAGGAATAAAAGAGACATTCTCTAAGTAGACAGCCCCCAGCACATGAAACGTCACCGGGATGACCACCTCCAGGTTATTGAGGATTTCCCATTTTCGATAATCGTCCGGCACGCTCGTTTCTTGAACAACCACGACACGGCCCCACGCCGGCTCTTCCTTCCAATCGATGTAGGGTAAGACGGTGTCAAACGACCCAGCTTCCAGACGAGCCCCTTTCTGATCGAGAAGGACATAACGTTTGACGACTTCGGCCGGAGACCGCTTCATCGAGCCGCTCGGCGTCACCTGTGCGTTGGAACTGACAGCCAGGCTGAGGATCGCGCAGGCAAGAAGGAAAGATGCGAAACGATCATGCGACCTTTTCACGACTCTGATCGTACCGCACCGACACCCAGCCAGTAAGTTCCCGAGGAAGTTCCACACAAGTGAGTCAAGGTCTCGCTTCGTCTCAGTAGTGGAGCACACGTTGGCCGCCTCATTCTAGCAAACAGGACCGGAGACATCCAGGCAACGGCGTGATGGCCCCCTGCATTATTTGACCTTCCTGAAAAGAGAATGCTACGGTCTTCTCATCGTCTTCATGCGCACGTCAGGGAAGCAGAATCGATGTCCACTGATCCACCGCGATGGACGCCAATCTCCATTCTTCTCATCGCGCTGCTGAGTGCAAGCTACCTAGGCTTTCCCATCCCGTCGGCCGATGCCGAGACGAACATTGGTCCTGTTCCCGGCAACTCTATCCTCAACCTGCCACATTCAACCGATACGCCTCTTTCGCTCAGAACAGCTCCACAGAAAGCCTACGATCTGCTGCAGCGACTGGAAGAGCGAGGCGGTTCTCCGCTCCCAGGCTACGTCGGCGGGCGCGAGTTCCAGAATCGAGAACGACGCCTTCCACGAGGTCGCTATCGGGAGTATGATGTGAAT
>JAHBWT010000123.1 GCA_019636815.1 Nitrospira sp. | reverse complement strand
GAGAGGGCCTGCTTCTCCTCGCCATGGACCACGAAGATCGTGCTCGGCAGGGGGTCGATGGCTCGCACGTAGGCCAACAGATCGTTGCGATCGGCATGGGCCGACATGCCGTTGAACTTGACGATCTGGGCGCGACGCGGTGTCGGCACTCCGAAGATGGGAACGACGTCCCACCCCTCGACCAGCTTGCGGCCCAGCGTATGTTCCGCTTGGAAGCCGACAAACACGATGATATTGGCCTCATCCTGAATCGCATGCTTCAGATGGTGAAGAATGCGCCCCCCTTCGCACATCCCGGAAGACGAGATGATGACGCAGGGCCCGCGCATGGCGTTGAGTCGCTTGCTTTCTTGGGGTGAGGACACAAAGTGAATGTACCGAGAGGCGAAGACATCGCCGGTATCGGAAAATGTCGCAGAGGTCTCTTGGTCGTAGCATTCTGTGTGCCGCTTGAACACGCCGGTCGCCTTATTGGCCAAGGGCGAATCGATATAAATAGGAATGGGATCCACTCGGCCCTCGCCGACCAGCTCCTTGATACGCATCACCAGCTCCTGCGTGCGTCCCACCGCGAATGCCGGCACGATGATCTTGCTCTTGTGCGCGCGAGCATGATCGAGGAGGACTTGCGCTTTTTTCTTCATCTCTTCGCCGAGCTGTTCGTGCAGCCGATCGCCGTAGGTGGATTCTAGGATCAGCACATCACAGGGGGGCGGCGGTTCCGGATCACGAAGGATCGGCATGTGGGATCGTCCAAGATCGCCGCTGAACAGGACCGTGGTGGTATTGCCGCGCGCCGTGTACTTCACGCGGATGGCAGCCGACCCGAGGATATGTCCTGCGTCATGAAACGAGGCCGTCAGACGCGGCGCGATTTTGATCTGGTCTCCATAGCGCTCGCCTTCGAAGCGCCTGACGGCTTTTCGCACATCTTCTCCATTGTAGAACGAACGAATACAGATCCGACCGCGACGCTTCTCCTTTTTATTGACGTACCGGCAATCATTTTCTTGGACACGCGCGGAATCTTCGAGCATGATGCCGGCAAGATCGGCCGTGGCCCTCGTGAGGTAGACCTTTCCGGCGAAGCCCTGCCTCGGCAACACGGGCAGCGCACCGGAGTGATCAATATGTGCATGGGAGAGCAGCACGGCGCCGATCGATTTGGGCTCGAATCCGAGGTTTCTATTACGCCGAACCGCTTCGTCCCGACGTCCCTGAAACATGCCGCAGTCGAACAAGAGCCGAAAACCCGGCACTTCCAACAGATGCCGACTTCCTGTCACCGAGCGTGCCGCGCCATGGAAGGAGAGTTTCATGTGGTGCCGACTCCATTGTGACGGATGACAATGTCCCAGGCTTCCTGGGCCGTTTCGGCGTAGTGAAACAGCTCAAGGTCGTGCTGCGAAATTAAGCCGCACTCGACGAGGAGTTGCCAGTTGATCAAACGGTCCCAAAATTCGCGGCCGACCAGGACGACTACCACCTGGTCGGTTTTGCCGGTTTGCAGCAGTGTGAGCGTTTCAAACAGTTCGTCGAGCGTGCCGAAGCCTCCGGGAAAAGCGACCAGCGCTTTTGCGCGAAGGAGGAAATGCATCTTCCGAATGGCGAAATAGCGAAACTGAAAACTAAGTCTCGGGGTAACATACGGGTTGGGGTGCTGTTCGTGCGGCAAGGTGATATTGAGACCGATGGACTTGGCCTTCACGTCCATCGCTCCTCGGTTCGCAGCTTCCATGATGCCGGGTCCACCACCCGTCATAATGACGTAGTCGCAGTGGCCACCTATCTGGCAGGTGGACGACACCAACCGGCTGAACTCCCGAGCAATGTCATAAAATTTGGAGAGCTCGAGCTGTCGCTTAGCGATCGCCAGGTGATGTCGACGGACCGTGTCCTGAGGCGCACTCGACGCCTCCGCTTCCGCCTTTTGAAGTTCTTGATGTGCGGCACTGGGCTCCTTGAGTCTGGCGCTGCCAAAGACCACGATCGTGGACCCGATGCCTTCTTCGGTCTGGATCAACTCCGGCTTCAACAGTTCAAGTCCAAGTCTGACGGAGCGCAATTCGTCCCGCTGGAGAAACTCGGTATCCTTGTCTGCCGGAATGTAGGAAGAGGACGTGACGTCAGCCTGCGGTTGCGATGTGCGATCGGAAGAGCCTGAATCCATGGCTCGCCATTATAGCGGCGTCGGCTACAAGCGACAATGCGCGGTCAGCAAAACCCCATGTCGGTTAAAAGGGATATGGAGAGAAGGGAGGGCCAGAGAGGTGTCGCTGAAAGCTTGAGTGGACAACCACCCCGTGAGGATCGAACGCAACTTGGAATGCGTCGACGCCGAGTCCTGTTCGAGAGAAAATCAGATCCGGGTCCACCGGCGTCCAGGGTTTCGCCAACCACCCGAAATTGACCCGTGAATATTGCAAATCGAGAAACCGGTAGTTCGCGACCATTCCCATATCAGTCTCGCCGATGGAATCAGGTGCCCCGAGTCTGGTTACGACATCCGTGAGGGTCGTCTGTCCTGGTGCGATGAAGGCGACATCGTCAGGCGTGAGGGTCGTATTCAGGGAGACGCGGACGACATTGCAACCGACTAACGATATGCAAACCATCACGGCCACGCATGAGAAGACGACTCGGTTCCGCATGGTCCACATGTCACTCCCCAAACGGCCAGAAGCGAAATTTCAGGCCATCGGTTCGTTTAGATGAAATGACATCTTCTACCAGCCCGCTTTGATTCAGGACGATGAAGAGGTCGTCGCTCTTGATAGAGAGGCGGGTAAAATTGAGGACAATCAGCAGAAGACTGCCAGCCTTGGCATCGTATCGATAGTACTGGAACACGTCCCGCCCATTGAGTTGGACGAGACGGTCCGGTGCGCCCAGCAGATTGATCACTTCTGCTTTGGTGGTTTCACCCTTGCGAATGGCGGCAATGGCGTCTGCATTGATCTCATCCCCCAAGGTCCCCCGACTGAACGCGCAGCCTTGGAAGAGAATTACGAGCAGGAGGAAGAGAAGGCTACCGGCTCTTGCTTTCATGGCGTTGCCTCGTTTATGGCTTGATGGCGTGAGGCCCAAGGACAAAGTCGTGTTCATACATGTCATACAAAGATGGGGTTAATCCGACTCTCCGGTAGGCGGCATGGGCTCGATGATTATCTCGTGCCACGTACAATCGAATACCGCAGATATGTGGATCGTTTTTCGCTTCGTCGGTAACGTGCCGATGCATGGCCTGATAGACTCCCCGTTGACGGTAGTCAGGGGCAACATACACGCTCTGCACCCACCAAAACAGCCCGTTCCTCCAATCACTCCATTCATAGGTGATCATGAGTTGTCCGATGGGCTCCATCGCATCCATGTGTGAGCGCTCGGCGATGATGTAAAAGCCGTATTCTGGTTGCGATAATAATGCGCGAATCCCATCGCGTAGCGTGGCTTGATCAAGGCAGCGATCTTCGGTTTCCAACGCCATAGCCGTATTGAACACCGTAATCGTATGCGTATCGTCTGGGCCCGCGCGTCGGATATGGATGGCATCAGGCATCGGACCTCCCCCTCACCGATTGTTGTTCCGATGGGCTAAGCCATCCGGTTTTCGGTCGGTAGAAGCCGGCGGAGAACTCCATCTTCATCGCATCTTCGACCGGAAGATTAAGGGGGCGAAGCGCGCGTTCCGGGATAAAGGCTAGAAAGCCCGTGAATGGATGGATGGCGGTTGGGACAAAGACCATGAAGAGGGTCTGAGACGGCACGACCTGAACGGACGGTGGAGCGACGCCCATGACAAATCCTAATGCCCAGCAGCCGTCACGAGGAAATGGAAACGCCACGACTTTGCTCCGACCGAAACGCGAGCGAAAATTCAGGATGTCCGTCATCCCTTTCAAGGTCAGATAGACGCTCTGGACGAGAGGGATCCGCTCAATGCGCCGTTCGATTCGTGCCAGGATATTCTGCCCCACGACGTGTTCCAGACTGATGCCCGCGAGAAGAAGGATGAGCAGAAGCAGCAACAGGCCAAGTCCTGGAATTCTATAATACATGTATCGACCCACAAGATCGTCAAGGGTGGTGAATAAGGTTGAGAGGATGAGGAAGGTTGCCCATGCGGGAACTAATACAATAAGCCCAGCGACGCAGGTTTTCCAGAATGCCGTGATCATGGCGGATCGCTTTGGTGTTTACTCGTGAGTGTAACAGATACGATCGGTTAAAAGGAGGTGCGTGTACGGCCTTGCGCTCACCCCTCTCGATGAATTATCCTCATGACATCACCCAATCGGAACTCTTCATTTCATGACTTTCGACCCGGATCTTCTAGCTATCTTGTGCTGCCCTGAGACGAAGCAGGTGGTGAGCCTCGCTGATGCGAGCCTCATTCAGAAGGTCAATACTGCCATTAGCAAGGGTCATGTCAGGAACAAGGCCAACCGGCTCTTGATCGGACAGATAGAGGGAGGGCTGATGCGGGAGGACCAAAAGATCTTGTATCCGATCCGCGATCGGATCCCGGTCATGCTCATTGATGAAGCCATTCCTATGGAACAAATCCTCCCTGGCGACTGACCCAACCGCTTCTCTCTTATTTTTTCATTGCACACCAAGTCGATACGGTCGTGGAATAGACTCCCGTTACTCTGGCTTTCTCCGGGTGGTCGGCGAGCCTGACGGGGGTTCCCGGATTACGATCCGATGATCTGGATCGGCTTGACGGGATTTTCTGTTTTGGATCCTGTGGAGGTTCCACAGTGGGTACACAGATATTCGTAAAGATTCCCGCTGGGCAACACAAGAAGGAGGCGTTCGCGTGTGGGCGTCGCCACCTGACAGCGTGGACAAAACAGGAGGGAGGCCCTGAGAGAGTCGAACTGTCGTTGTCCTTGGTCGGCGGGTGGGCGGTTTCGATTGACTCGTTGGCCCCCAAGTATGTCCGAAGGTCTTCGCTGTGACGGTAGCATGGTCAATTTTATGGGTATGTGGATTTGCCCGTCAAGAGATCAGGCGGTCTACGTTGGGGAGGTGCGCAACGATCCGAAACGACCCAGGGATCGTGTATGAGCCGCCGTGAAGCTACCTTGGTATCGCCTCCTGAATGACTTCGGCATTTGCTGCGTCTGCGCCGGTCAAACTGTGGTCTTGGCAGATTCGATTTCTGTGGCGGTGATCAGACTAGAGAGGTAGTCTGCCACAAAATTGAGCGCTTCCTCCCGTCCGTCTGCGCGCCGTCCTTTTTCCCGACGCTGAACAGAGAGCTCGTGTTCGAGGTCCGATTTCACTTCTCCCAGGATTCTCTGCAGGGATGACGGGGTAAGATTGGTATCCATATCTTCCAACTCCTGACAACGGTCCAAGACCCAATTGAGTCCTTCAATGCGTCCCGCATAATGCTCCTGCTCGGCTGTATCAATCCTGGCCATTGCGGTAGCGAAGGTTTGGGCTTCGTAGATTAAATTATAAAAACTGGTGACGCCTCGTTGTAACGATGGATTCATGATGCTCCTTTTCCTAATGATGAAGCGCAATTATACATGAGATTGGTGGACGGACAAGGAGTATTTTTTCGGCTACGTGAAGAGGAGGGAGTGGAATTCGTTCATGAACCCATAGTACAGAGGCGCGAAATCTTTGAGACAATCTGGGCTCGTCTCTTTGAGGCGTTTAAAAAAGAACACTTGCCCTCGAGGGTCCAGTTGTTCAAGGAGTTGGCTGAGTTGGGCCATGGAATAGCTTCCTGATGGGACACTCAGAATATAATGAACGAGCCGTTCGACGAATTGCTGCTCGACATACTCACTATCAAGGTAGCCGTCGGGGAGTTTACCTGAAGCGAGGAACTCATCGAATGGGATTGCTTGAGCAGCAAATGGGGTTGATTGCTGCGGCTGGGATGTCACGCTGAAGTGCTCCCTCACTTACGGTGGTATGGTGTTCTTTCTAAGAACTGTACTGAAGGGGATGAGTCTCGTCAAGTGCGCAGAAGATGGAGCATGAACTGAGCCGAAAGACCGATGTTCAAGAACAATCTGGTTCTACTACA
>JAHBWT010000122.1 GCA_019636815.1 Nitrospira sp. | reverse complement strand
TAAGCATCCCTTCTAGCTCGCATATCTAGGGCCTTTGCTAGTCGTCCACAGCCGGTATCGACGATACAAAGAACGCGAGACCACGACTGCGTGACGTTGCGGCAAGAATTCGGAATGCTGGCAGCGAGGCAACACGGACATGCATTCCGAACGGCACGCTGAGAATCAGATGCATTGGGCGAGACGGTGAGGCTCACCGTCGATGGATGAACTGATGGAGGATTCCGATGAAACCAACCCACTCGTTGTGCGGGCTCTTTCTGATAGGCGTGGTGACATCCTCACTCACATTCGGAGGGTTCTTCCTCCACGAACCCCGTCTTATCACTGCCGCTGAGGCGGGGGACCAGAAGCCATCACGGCCATCCCACGATGCGGTGGCTGAGGCGCAAGAGCCACGGAGCGGGCCGATCGTGCGACCGGAACAGAAAAAGACCGAGCACGATCGCTCGGGCATCTTCGAAGGTGCGAAGGCGCGCCCTGCTTCCCCTATATTCCAGAACCAGCTGAGGGAGGGGAAAGCCTTGGGGTTCGACTTCTACCGCGATCCCTTAGGGGCAGAGAAGCCCCTCCAAGAACCAGACGAAATTATGAAGAAAGATATCGCGAATAGGTCCAGGGTTGCGGAGGCACAGCGGAAGTTGTTGGAGCAGCGCTACCACCTCAAGCCGAACTTCGATCCAGAAGCCAAGATGTCGCGGGGGAAACCCCTGGCTGTGGGTCCCACAGCCAGGTTGCCTGAAGGCATGACATGGGATCGGTTGACCGAGCTCAGTTCCGATGAAATTAAGCAACGAGGACTTTTCCCATATCCTTCGCTCCCCCATCCCTTGCAGTCGCCCGGGGGCCAGGTGTTTCCCAAGATGCAGATCGACATGTTTCCCCGTTTGGAGCGGGTCGATGTGGATTTCGATATTCCGGACGCATTTTTGCCCGAGTTTCCTCCGGCAATCTACTTGAACAACCGCCCCGAACTCGGAGATGTCTCCCGTGGGGCCGTCGTCTCAATCAACAACTATTACCGCTTGTTTAAGGACCTCCTCACGCCGGTCCAACTGGATGGGCTCAGGTTGCTCGTGACGCCGTTTCCGCAGGAAGAGTTCAACCCGACCGATGATCGCAAGAGCCTGCATCCCAGCTTGGGCGTGACCTGTCTCGATTGCCATGTGAACGGCCATACGACGGGCCAATTCCACCTGAGTCCGGATATGAGGCCCCAGGAACGGCGCATTCGACTGGACACGACGAGTTTGCGAGGTCTGTTCAATCAGCAAATCCACGGTTCCAAACGAAGTTTACGCTCGGTCGAGGATTTCACGGAATTTGAGCAGCGGACGGCGTACTTCAACGGCGATCACATCCATGCCGCCAAAAAAGGAATGAACATCGTGGATCGGATCCCGGTGAGCCACATGGCGCAAATGCAGAATATGTTCGATTTTCCACCAGCGCCAAAGCTGGACGCGATGACCGGCCGGCTGAATGCCGCGAAGGCCACAGAGGCCGAGCTCCGAGGAGAAAAAGTCTTTTTCGGCAAGGGGCGCTGCGCAGAGTGCCACACGCCGCCGTTCTATCTCGACAACGCAATGCACGATCTGCACCTCGAGCGCTTCCTGAAGGACGAGCCGGGCGACGGCCCGATCAAGACCTTTACGCTGCGCGGGATTAAAGATTCGCCGCCGTATTTGCATGATGGGCGACTGTTGACGTTGGAGGACACGGTAGAGTTTTTCAATCTGGTCGGTGAATTGAAGCTGACACAAGACGAAAAGGCCGCACTGGTCGCCTTCTTACGCGCCCTATAGATAGAACGCCGAGCCACACTGAAGATCGTTTGGGGAGAGCGCATAGCGGCGGTGCCCCAGGGACTCACACGCGCGTCATGCCACTGGTCCTTAAGCCGGCCGCGTAAAGGAACGAGATGAAACGAGCCGCGCCACAACGATCATCGAAGAGCAACCCCAAACGGAAATGGTCCGGGGAGGTCATGCAACGCAGTCACGCATTAGACCTGGAGCCCGGGGTGTTCACCAAGACAGACCCCCGCCAGATCGCGACCTCGCTGAAGCGGTCGGCCATGCGCAGCCGGAGAAAGAAGGGCACACCTTATCAGTCGGCGATGTCCATGCTGAATTTTCATATCAATCGCTGCGGCAAGGGGCTGCCGGCAGCGCAAAAGCAAATACTCGAGCGAGCGAAAGATGAACTGCGAGCGCTCTTCGGGAAAGTATCCACACGACATGCCTCTTTGCGCACACGAGCTGGCACACGGAAGGCGGTTCGCCATCGGTCACCGTCAATAACCGGAGCCGCCCATCCTATGAGTGACTGGAATGTCACAAGGTACATGTACTTAAACCATAACTATGGTGACGCGTTACCAGCCGTACACCGAAAAGGAGGAGTCGGATGGCATACTTAAAACATTCGGACTGGTTCGTTGTCGTGATGTGTATTGTCTTCCTGCCGTCTTGTACCAATCGTTCTTCGGATACACCAAAGGCCGCCAGCCTCGTAGGGGACTATTACATCGTCAGCGGAGAACGCGACGGCGCTCCGATCGATCCGAACGAGAGGGATGCCGCTATTACCATCCGCGACGAGACGATCACCGTCTACGACAAAGAACGAAATAAAACCTTTGCCGCCACCTACACACTGGAAACGAACCAGACGCCTTGGCGGATCACGATGATCAGCACCAAGGCTCCGGAAATCGGCGTGATTTCCAAAGGCTTGATTGAAGCCGAGGAAAACAGGATCAAGCTGGTCTATGCCTTGCCGAACGGCCCGCCGCCGACCGACTTCAAAGCTGGGGAACAGCAGCAAATGTTCATGCTCGTCAAGACGGATGCCGGTCCGCAGGATGAAGCGACCGCTCCAGCCGGCATGTGAGGATCTGTTGTGACATGGCGTCATTACCAATGCCCCTTAACCAGGAGGAATTCATGAAAGTCATAGGCGTGAGTCTTGCCCTTGCATCGGCCATCATGTTTGCTCAAACGGGAACCAGTCTGGCGGCTTGGGGGGATGGTCCCGGCTGCGGGCTTGGGAAGATGGTATTTAAGAAAGAACCCAAATCCATTCTGCTCCAACACCTCGGCTCGACATTGAATGTGCCTTCACAACCGTTTGCGATCAGCACCGGAGTCTCGGGGTGCACGAACAACGGCATGATCGTCAAAAAGGAACAGACGACCATGTTCGCCAGCCTTAATTTCGAAAATCTTTCACAAGAGATGGCTCAGGGGCACGGTGAGCATCTGGTCTCCTTAGCGACGCTCATGGGCGTGCCGCCCGAGCGACAGGCGGAATTCTTTTCGTTGGCACAGGACCGATACCTCAGTTTGATGCAGGCGGGAGACGTCTCACCGAAAGCCATGTTGACGGCCTTACAAGCCGCCATGGCGAGACAATCCACGGTGGCCAAGACCCACGACCGTTTAAGTCATTGACCAGATGATCAAAGGGCTTCGACATGGAAACCAATGTCGGTGCTCGCCGATCACTGCGTGATGAAGATGAAGCTTCGGACTGCGCACGGACCATCACGATTGATTCCTGTCGTCGTTCTGGGATTGTCCGCGATATTGATGCCCACGCATTGCGCTGCCGCAGGACCAGCAAACCAGCCAGCGAAAAGCGGCAGCGCACGTGATGGAGACCGCCCTGAAGCGATCGGTAATCGAACATCACCACCCGGGCTGGACAATACGCCGAGCGGTGGAACGTTGCCGGGTGGATCCGTGCCAGGGGGGACATTGCCCGGAGGAACGGTCCCCGGCGGCACAGTCCCCGGGGGGACTTTACCGGGTGGAACTGTACCGGGTGGGACTGTACCTGGCGGAACGTTACCGGGAGGCACCCTACCTGGCGGCACAGTGCCGAGTAAGAAGCTCCCGGGTGAAGATGGGTAGGAGTGGATCCACTGAGAGCCCATTCCAGCATCGACAGGTCTTCCAGGGCTTTCACCAGTTGGCGACCATCAACGCTTCGAGCAGAGTGCGAGCAGTAGAAAAATCGTTCTTGAGCGGTGTCGTCCGATGTTCACACGATCTGAACCTCGACGTCGTGTAAGAATCCTGTGGCCTTCGCACCGCATTCCCTCATTTGCCCAGAAGATCTCCCTCGGGTCGTACAGGACATGCCCCCGTGCAGGCAGGGGCGCAGGCGCGAGGGTGGGTCACCTTAGCCGAATTGGAACGAGCGCACATTCTACGAGTCTTGAAACATCATCACGATCTCGGTCGGTCAGCCGAGATTTTGGGGATCCATCGGAAAACACTCTTACGAAAACTACGGCAATTCGGGCTTGCGGACGGTCCGCGGACGACCGATGTGCATCCGGAGCTCTTGTTGACACCATCGCCGATGGGATTCACGCCAATGGCTTAAGCGGCCGCGGAAAGATCATGCGTTTGCCAAGCGTGCACTTCGCCATCTCGAAGTACTTGATCGCAAGATCGGTTCATTCACGCGCAAAGGCCAATGGCCACAGCTCGACCGAAATCTAGTATCCTCCGCCGGATCCGCCTGACGACCCTGAGCCGCCCGACGATCCAGTTCCGGACGATCCCGTACTCCCGCTGCTTGATCCCTTTCCTTTCATCGAATCCTGGGCAGGGTGAGGCATCGTCGTTGTATCGGGGAGCGTCGAGTCACTACCCTCTTTCGGACCGCTGGGCGGTTTATAAGATTCCATCCCCTTGTTCCCAGACGATCCCTGTTGTTGATTCCGTTGTGATTTCATGGTTTCAGTGGATCCGCTAGAACTCTCGGAAGAGGCTTGTCCTTTGGATGATCCTGCACAGGCCAAACCATGAGACAACACCACACTGCCAGCGATGAGATACACACACATCTGACGCATTCTCATGCTCTGCTCCTTCGGTAATAGGTTGGTACGCATCGCATGGAGATTCGAAACGCAAACTACATGCCTCCGATCGGATGAATGGCAAGTCGCTCTTTCCATGCGTTTACGCAAGGCTTCAGGCTGTAGCCACTCAAGCCGAGGCGAGCGTCCTAGCCATGGAGAAGACACAATGTCCTGACCCGGACAATACATCCGGCAACCAGGCAACACAGGCGACGGCGTATCGATACACATGCTGCGGATCTCAAGGAGGACGGGAATGGTTTTAATTTTCGATCGCGGCAAGAGCGCTCGAAAGTTTGCTCTCGTACCCAGACCAGGTTTTTGCGGGCCCTTCCGAACTTCAGAAATAGAAATGGAGCCCGACGCCAAACCAATGCGAATGTTGGGTGTAAAATTGGCCGTCAGGGGAGGGACCGGCGAAGTATTGAGCGAGGAGTTGCAGTTGCCGATTCCCGATTCGTGCGTTTTCAAACCGCAAGCCTGCCATGATGGATTGCGCGATCGCCCATTGCGAACGTTCATTGGACTGAAAATCTGCGTAACCGATCGGGGTGATGGCCCCGCGAAAGAACTGAATGGGACTGGTCCACTCAATGCCCCATTGAGTCGTGAGTGGTTCCACTTCCGATGGATCCCGATGAACCAAATACCCACTGCCGGCGTAAACACGTATCCAACTGAACAGGTCATATGCGAGCTTCACATCCAATACTTCGTAGCTCAGATTGATGCGCTGGACGCCAGGGTTCGTGAGAAGAAACTCATCACCCAGGTGCGAACTTTGGTGAGAGAGGCGCAGAAACCCCGAGAAATTTCCGGAACGATACGTCGTCAGTACTCCCACGCTGTAGTCCGCGTTCACGAGGTCCAGCGACGTGGCGCTCAAATCGAACAGACTAAAGACGCCGGCTTGGAGCACCAGCTCCCATTGCCCGCCGAGCGGAGCTCGGTTGCGGTAGAGCGAGAAGGTCTCGCCGAAGGTGCCGGCGAAGGCCGCGGTAAGATCGTTGGTGCGATATCCGCGATAGGCGGCGGAGAAATGAGGCCATCGAGGATCTGCGTGAAGTGGTGCAAAGAGCAGCCCACGCGGTAAAAAGCCTGATGAACCCTCTGAAAGGTTGACTGCACCGATGTCATCGGATACGGCGGGAGCCGCGGATTCTTCCGTTTCGCTGATGACGACCTGTTTGACACCCTCGATGCCGCCAAGGGCCCGCTTCAGTTTATCCTGATTGATTCCCTCCAGGCCACTGCCATTGATCCAGATCACCCCCTTATGAACCTTCAGCGTCGCGTCGATCACATTGAACTCGTGGCGCAACACCGAGGTCGCGAACCCCAAAATATATTCATCAGTGACCGGCCGCGACCAGGCCGGGTTCGTTTCGAATAGTACGAGACAGATGGCCAGGATGACGGTCAGCAATCGCACGGTTCTGCCGATTGTATGAATAGCAGTGGCGGGGTCTCCCACCTCGATAATCGTGAGAGCAGTCATGGTTACCCTAATCGGGGCCAGGAGACCTCACCCTGTGG
>JAHBWT010000121.1 GCA_019636815.1 Nitrospira sp. | reverse complement strand
TGGAGCCGAAAGAATTCAGATCACAAGTTTCGCTGCCGCATGTGTTTGATCGAACAGTAGAGTGCATACCCCTGAGCCACCATTCCAGTGACCAGCAAGCCCAGTGCGGTCTGGAGCCAATGGGATTCAGGATGATCGAGCCCGTACATCCCGAGCACGAACCCGAGCGCGATAGCCACAATGCCGACCGATCGCGCGATGATGGCGCTCAGACGCCAATTCTTCGCGGGGGGAGCTGTAGAAGGTTGCATGGATTCACTCTCCTGTGATCCGGCTGAAAGCTCAATTCATCCTGGAATAACAATCAGTTACCATCGATAGCAATTCCTCGTCGGATCCTCATCCGGGGAATTGGCCGCGCAGTGGGGGCCCATGGGCCGCGGGATGTTCACGTAGCCTTCAACCGTATAGTTCTTTTGGAGAATCGCTCCATGCAACTCATGGCAGGATCCAGAACAGCCTGGCCCTGTCGGTGGTGGATTCGTGAGCAGCATGGAAGTTCCTCCGATCGGGATAAAGCGCGGATAGGTGATGGTGGTAGCACCGAACGTGAGCTGTCCCTGGTGAGACGACTGCTCGACTCGCGTGGTAAAGGTCTGGCGTGGCTGGTCTGGTCTCAACACCGTTGCCCAAGTGGGATCGTCAGGGGCATAGAGGAAGGCGTTGTTTCCACGATGGCATTCGGTGCAGGCCACGGTGCCTGGAGCAAACCCCTGAACCGGATCTCGGAGCGAAGCCATAGGGACGTCGGTCGTGTCGGCGTTCCAGCTTGTACTCGGCGAGCTCGTGTCGTTGCTCCAAAAACAGGCGTGCCCCGTCGTGGCGCTTTGACAGATGACTTGGAAGGTTCCGGTACTTCTTCCCAATGCAATGCAGGCCCCCCTCACGTCGGGTGACGTGTACGACCAGACGCTTGCGAAGGAGCTGTCATCGACCGGAGTTCGATCCAAATGATTCGGCGTGAGGAGGATAGTCTGAACATTACCGTGGCGTTCCCATTCCGATGATGAGGCTGCCCAATCCGGTGGGATCGGAACGCCTTTCTCACGGCATGACGTCAGATAATTGCCTTCGCTCACAACTGCTCCGCTTGCTGGTTCAATGGGGCCTGGAGTGTGAGACTGGGTTCCTTCTTTGGGTGACTCGATAACCGAACAGTTTATGAGGAGTAAGCTAGCCGGGAAGAGCACAGATGATCGGAACAACCTCATAATCACTTCAAGCTTCATGGGATTATCTTTCGGACCTCTGTGGTGGCTCAAAAATTTTGGTGCCTGATTATATGGTGTAGGGGAGGATGTCAAGAGCCACCATAAGAGGAGAGATATCTTCAACCGATGATAGCGGGTACGACCAGACTGGTTCGTCATCGAAAGGTATCGCTCCGACCACAACACCGCGAAGGCTGAACCAGGAAAATTTCTAAGACCTTCAGAGAAAGATGATTGACAATTTTCCTCACCTAGGATACTGCTCCGTTCAAAAATGTAGCGGGTAGTAAATTCTCCAAACAGACTCAATGAAACGACCCATCGAAACGTCCCATCACAAGCAACGTTCAGTATCTACCGAGTGGTCGTTTCCATGACATGCTCCAAGTGCTCTGTTCACGGGACAAGCATGTCCGTCGATCGTAATCTCGGAGATTGCGAGGCACTCTCTCAGCCAAGGGCGTTCGAGCACAATCTGTTCACAATCGTCGAGGCAGATAGGCAGCTGAGAAAGAATGAAGCGGAAGAGAAGAGGACTCACTGGCCGGTGAAGAAGGAGAGGTATCGATGAAAACGTTAGTTTTAGCGAATCAGAAGGGCGGTGTCGGGAAAACCGCGATTGCATGCCAACTTGGGTACTTTCTTGTGGAGCACCTCAAGAAGCGGGTCTTGATCATTGATTTAGACCATCAAGGGAATACGTCGAAAAACATCATCATGTCGAAACTGGCCACCATTTCTGCAACCACAGCCAATCAACTGTTGATCGATCCTGTCACCACCATTGAGGAAGGGAATTTTGTGATGATCCCATCGCATGGTGATCTCTTAAAGCTCGAAAGACGAGAAGAAGCCCACAATCAATTCGCAACCAATCTCAAACTATTTCTCAACGAAATGGATGACCGGTTTGATGTAGCCATTATTGACACGAATCCCAACCCGGACATCCGCGTGCTCGCGTCACTCGTAGTGGGCGATTTTGTGCTCTCTCCGATTCAATTGAATCAAGAGGCGGTCGACGGAATTGCCGCGCTGAGGGCGCAGGTCTTAAAGATACAAAGCACACTGAATAAAGATCTCCGATTTATCGGTCTCCTCCCGAATCTTGTGGAGCCAACCCCGTTTCAACGCGCCAATTTTGAACAACTCTGCACAGCCTTTGCGTCGTTGTTCATTCGACTGGATGACGGGCGTATGGCCGCCATTCCATCACGAACGGCCGTGGCTGAAGCTCAGGCGATGGGGGCGCCGATCTGGACATTGCAAAAAACAAGTTCACGCGATGCGTGGATGCATCTCAAACCAATCTTTCAAAAAGTTGTTCATACCATGGGGGTTACAGAATGAAAAAACCAATGACAGCGACATTGGATCTCACCGCTCTTGATCGTACCGCTCCAGCTCCAGATCAGGTTGCCAAAGAACGGACTGTCACAGCTGAGGTTTTAGGGCGACCGCTTCAAATTCCAATCAAGGATATCGATGAAGATCCCGCTCAGCCGCGCCAAGAATTTGATGCGAAGAGCATGGATGAGCTGGAGCAAAGTATCAGGCTTCACGGAGTTAAAACTCCGGTGTCAATCCGTCCGCATCCCACCGAGCAGAAGCGATGGATTTTGAATTTTGGCGCACGCCGGCTCAGGGCGTCAAAGGCAGTCGGGAAATCCACGATCCCAGCATTCGTCGATCGATCGCATACCGACTACCAGCAGGTCATCGAAAATTTACAACGAGAAGATTTGAAGCCGCGTGAACTCGCGATGTTTATCAAGAAGAAGATGGATGAGGGAGAGAAGCAAGTTCAAATTGCCGAACTCCTTGGTGTGGATCGATCCATGGTGACGAATCATTTGGCGTTGATCGACATGCCAGCCTGCATAGAGGAGATCTATACGACGGGAAAATGTGTCTCGGCAAAGACTCTCTACGATTTGAGGAATCTGTATAAAGAGTTTCCAGAAGAAGTCGAGCAGTGGAGTGGGAATGCTCATGAAATTACACGAGCAACGGTGTCAGCTTTAGCCTCACAGCTAAAGGGTCTACAAAAAGAGAAGGTCACCGAACAGAAAGGTGAGCGTGGGAACGAGGAGAGGAAACCAAAGTCAACCACAGCGATACCTTCGTTGATCGTCATCTTTCAGGATCGATCTGGAACCGTGGACTTGCATCATGCACCGCAGCAACCAAACCATCTGATCGTACAATTTACGGATGGGAAACAAGAGGAAGTGCCGGCGCGTCAATGTCAAATTGACCAAATTATTTTCCAGTGATTCTCAGTCATGGTTGATTGCATCATGGGATGCTCATGCATGAAAGACTCAGTCGTCCCTCTCTCCAGCTCTAGATTGAGAGGGGGACGACCACTCATTACATCGTAGTCGTTTACAATCCAGGCATGCCAGCTAAATTCATCCAGAATCAACCATTGCGCTGCTGTGATGTAGAATGAATGTCTCGCCAGGTGATCACCGTTCTATTATAAAATCAGCTCCTCGTTAATAGGACGTTCTTTGTGCCGTCCTTTTGTGCTGCGTAGAATATCCACGATTTTCCTTCTACTTTGATGTCGCAATGCGTGAATAATGAAAACCAGCTGATCCGCAATCGCGTAGTTAAAATGAAAGCTCTATCATCAGAGTAGTCCCATGCAAGCAGCGGTCGTGACCAATCCGTGATGAGTGACAACTGATGGTGAGCGGTTTGTTGGACATGTCCAACAACATTTATGCCAACCATGCTTATTCGTGACTGAACAAGATTTGTGGTTGAATGTGAGATCAAGAAGAAGCAGCGTGGTGTTCGTATCTGATAAGGCAGCTGGATTCGAGTGCTGTGGTGGATCCTGGTCGCATCGCTACAATTCCATTCCAGAGGATAGAATTGTGTTGCAAATGGAAGTCTCACCGAGATGGCGGTCAGTCGCTGAGGACGCTCCACTCGCAATAGATCGTATCTATTTCTTCGGTCAATTTAGAGGCAAAACGTGTTCAGGTTCAGGTCTCCTTCAGTTTCTTGATCAGATGTTCCCTGTTCGTCAGTCTTTCGTGCATCTGCGTGGCTAGTTCAACGCTATGGAGAACACTGGCGACGAAGACGCTGTCCGTAGATCAGTGGCATTCATTCATCCGTCGTCTGTATGCTGACTGTTCCTTGAGATCCTGGTGCAGGCACTAACGGATTCACTGCCAAAAATCGGCAATGAGGCCATCACGACTTCGACGCCGAATGCAACGAACTATCAGTTGTCTCTCTTGAATACACTGCATCACTAAAATTACGAAATTATAAAGAAAGGCAAAAGCTGTACGACCGTGACGTTATCATCGACGAGCAGACGAGGTAGAAGTCAAGATTCGTCGAATGTTTCACAATGGAGCGTAGCGTTGGATCATGATCGTCTGAGGTGCTAGAAGAGCTGCGAGCATGAGGCAAATTGAAGCAGATAAGGTTAGCTGCTCGCTGGATCTCAACAGGTGTAAGATCACCTGGCTTGCGATTCAGTGTCGACCAGCCGAGATGTGAAAATCAAGAAGCGATAATATTTTTCACTTCAGCCATCGATGATTGGTTTCGATCGCATCATGCCATTCATGTTTGGCTAGATCCTTGATTTTTCTATCTTTCACCTTGTCTATAAGGAGACGAAACTGTACTGCTCCAAATTTGTCAAGCGGCCACGAACTGAGTGCTGTGGCTGGTTCGGTATTCTTGTTCGACCTGATACGGCGTCCGATACCAGAGAGCCGAATGTAAATACCTCGTGTTGTACCAGTCGATCCATGTCGCCAGGGCGCGTTCCAGCTCCAGTGGACTCGTCCACTCCAGAAGCCAGAGGAGTTATTTTTTCAGCGTCCGCATGAGCCGCTCCGTGTCGGCATTCCATTTCGGGTTGTTGTAACTTGTGAACGCCTGCGTGATCCAAAGCGTCGCACATGTCTTCATGAAGGCGACCGATGTCGGCTGACACCCATTGTCGCTGCACCGCCGCATCCAGCGCGAGCAGCCAGTGGGGTGTCTTGGCCTGCAGGCCAGCATAGTGGCCGACAATTTTCTTGGTGTACCAGTCGAGCACCAGCACGAGGTACACCCAGCCGATGGGTTCCACCATCACCTTCGTCATGTCGATGCCCCACCATTGCTGCGGCCCAGCGTCCGCGTCGCTTTCAACCGGTGGTTCGGCTTGACCAGGAGCGCATGCGCCCGCATCAGCCGCAGCACGCGTTTCTTGTTGATCAGCAGCCCGTCCACAAACCGGAGATGGGCCCAGATGCGTCGATAGCCCCAGAATGGATGCTCGGCCTTCAGGGTGCGGATGCGCTGCACGACGGACTCGTTTCGCTTCGTGACGGTCACCGCAGTGTGCCGGCTCATGGCCACACCTCCTCGTCGCTTTTTTTCAGCTCGAGCGTCAATTCACCGACGAGGTTCTTCAGCCGAGCATTCTCGCGTTGTAGGCGTGCTTCGCGGTCCGTCTGCTGGGCCACCGCAAACGTCTTCGGCGCGTTTGCGAGGAAGTGATCGTGCCACTGGTAATACTGGGCCTGGCTGATCTGATAGTTCTGGCAAATCGTGGCCACTGGCTTGCCCCTGAGGCCATCAAGGATGATGGTGGCTTTGGTCTTGGCGTTCCACTTCCGTCGCTTCATGGCTGATCCCTCCTTGCTGGAGCAGTCACAGTCTACTCAGTTCACATGGCCCCTGTCTTAAAGGGGTGCAGTATAAAACCTTGTTGGACATGTCCAACAAGGTTTCCTAGTCCTCTCAGGTTCCCGCTTAACGGTCTTTGTCACGACTGCTAAGAACTTCGACTATTGATGTCTGTTGGACTCTCTATAAACATCTCAAGGCTCTTCCCGGGCGTATAGAGTCGACGTCGCGTGCGATGCGGAGACTCTCTCCACGCCCATACCAAAAGATGGTACGATGGGATGCTATGTTGGCATTGATCTTCCTTCATTCATCAATAGCACGATTGTGATCAGTGATGAAGCAGACAGGTTGGTGTATTGGAAGCGATTGTCCAATAAACTCTCTGTGATCCTTGCAGCCTTCTTAAGATGGAGTTGAGTCGGAAGCTCAAAAAATTAGAGGCTGTCCAAGATAATCAACCCAGATAGTGTTGATCCCGCTGAGTTCGTTGTTCACTTGCGATTGCGGATCGGGGTTGTTGAACCGCCATTCGCATTCTTTCAAAAATAGCGGGAAGTGCGACGTTGGGACCCCATTGAATTTCCTCATATGACGCTTGACTTGGTTCCAGAAATTCTCGATGCCGTTGATGTGGGTTTTCTTGTCAGCAACCAGCTTTGAATGATTGATCCGGTCATGTTTGAAGTCCGCTACATCCAAGACGTTGTAGGAACTGAACGTATCCGAGTACACAATACTGTCCGGCACGATTTTGTGCTCCATGATTGCTTTTCATGTGTTGCCTCGGACATTCGGAATGACCTGCGCGTACACCTTGCCGCCACGCTTGAAGAGCCCGAATACGGGGACCTTGCCGGCAGCCCCTCTGCCGCGTCTCCCCTTTCGTCGACCGCCAAAGTAACTCTCGTCCACTTCCCCCTCACCAGCAAATGGCGTTTCGTCTTCGGTCGCGCGATCAATGACCTCACGGAGGCGGTGGAAATAATACGCCGCGGTCTTGGGATTAACTCCAACCAACACTCCTGCTGTTCGGGCCGTCGGACCAGCGACGAAATGATCCATCAGGCGGGCCTGCTTCTCTCTGCCAAGTCGGCTCTTTCTCCTGCCCATACCAGTCACTGTTTTCAGTTATCTGGGACAGCTCCAAAAATTATTGGAATCAAGACCTCCTGCAAGCTCCCCGCAATTTGAGACAGTTCGAGAGGAGAAGTTCTGGTCTCC
>JAHBWT010000120.1 GCA_019636815.1 Nitrospira sp. | reverse complement strand
TAACAGCGCCGCGAACAGTCTCGACCTCCTGAAGCTGACCGGCATCACCTTCGAGCCGGTCGTGACGGCGGGTACGAAGACCATGAGGGTCGTCGTCACCCATACGTACAATGCCGGCGGCGGAAATCCAGCGGGGAATTATTCCTGGGGCTATGGGATGGCCGGGTACCTTGATCCCCCCTCAAATGAAAACATTGTCGGAGATCAGCTGCAACAAAGCGGAGAGGGAACCTTCGCCAGCCCGCCGGTCAGGCTGGGGTTAGGACTGGATACTGGTAAGCTTGCCACCCCCTCCACCAACAATCTGAACGCCAGCGTCACGAGATCGAGGGCGGCCGTCGTGGTGATGCCCGCGTGCAATACGGGCAGTAACCGGTGCGCGCCGACGATCACGCAGACGTTCACCCTCACCGTGGTAGGAAAAGACAAGTTGGTGCTGTCCGACAGTCTGATTGCCGCCGGGGGAACCTGCCAGGCCATCACGCAGGCGATCCCGATTCCGCCTGGCCTGTATAAGAAGATGCTCAAACTGGACCCCCATGCGCCGAATGATGTCAATAAGCTGAGCGAGTGGTTGGCCACGAACAGCCCGCTCCTCAAAATCGAGCAAGGGCTGAAGGCTCAGCTCCATCGGTTGCGGAAGGGGGTCGGTCCTAGGACCTGTCCGGAAGTGGAGGCGACGATTGACGAGATCGTAGAAGACGACGTGCAGGCGGAATTGGTGGCGGTTGCAGCAGCTGGCCCCTTCGAGATCGCCTCGCCTGGAGGCACAATCACGATCACGAAGAATACGAGTCAAGAGACGAGCGAAACCTTTACCTTCCGGATCAGCAACGGAGAATCGTCATCGAGCGAAACGATAGAAATGGGCGGCCAAACTTCGCAGTCAATCGTCGTCACGGTGGAGCCAGGGACCTACGGCTTGGAGGAGATTAATATTCCAGAAGGCTGGTCTTTGACCAGCTCCTCGTGCGGGATAGAGGGATCCACAACGGAAGTTGTGGTCGAGGTTGATGATAATGTCAATTGCACCTTCAACAATAAGACCTTCAACAGTGATGATTATCGTGTGATCAACCTACCCGGCGTGACTTGGAGTGGGGCACGTACACATATCCAACAAACTCTAGGTTCCGGCTGGGACTTGGCCACAATCAGGTCGCAAGAGGAACAGGAGTTCATCCAGGGGCTGTTACCACCTAACCCCAGAGAAATTCCCGGCACTCATGATTACTGGATTGCAGGGGAACAACCCAGCGGATCGGCGGAGCCGGGCGGTACTTGGCGGTGGGCCACTGACGGCTTCGTCTTTTATAACAACGGCGCAACCCCCAACGGGTATGCGAACTGGGGAACTGCCTCCACGGGTCCGGTGCAGGGTCCGGACAATGAGCCGAACAACCTCGGCGGCAACGAGAACCACACGACCTTGGATAATCGCTATGGGTGGGGCTGGAATGACCTCAACTGGAAACGGAGGAACTCAAGGTTATGTTGCCAAGAGACTTTCCCCGGTGGCTCCGTAGAAGGGCTGCATTCCGCCGCCGCGCTGATGATGAGAACGCAGTGAAACAGACAGTTCCTTTGCGTCATGTGGGGAGCAGCGGTTGCTGCTCCCCTCTGTCAAGAACGAGAGGGGAATATGGCCAAAAGCAATGCGCCATCGCGCCATCCTGCGTTCATGAGACAGGCCGTTCGATACGGGTCCCTCCTCATAGTTGCCTTGATTCTGCTCTCACCGTCAGTTGGTGATGCGCAGATTGCCACAGACATTACCTCCTCCGGTCTGAACACGCAGATCGATCAGGTCGGCAATTCGTCTAACATCACCGGAGGCGCCAGACCGAGCAACGGCCCCAACCTCTTTCACAGCTTTGGAAACTTCAGTGTGGGCGGAGGGGATCTTGCCAACTTTTTCAACGACACGGGCCTTCCCACCTCGAACATTCTGAGTCGGGTGACGGGCGGCAACATCTCGAATATCGATGGCACGATTCAAACGACTGGGTTCGGCAGCGCCAATCTGTTCTTGATGAATCCCTCCGGCATCGTTTTGGGACCAGGGGCTTCGCTGAACGTGGGCGGATCGGTCAGTTTCACGACCGCGCAGTACATCCGGTTGTTTGATGGGATCAACAGCGCAAATTTTTATGCCAACCCCGCCAACGATGGGCTGGCCAATAGCATTCTCACGATCAATTCTTCCGCCTTCGAATTTCTCTCGGCCGCACCGGCCGCCCACGGCTTTCTCACGGCGCCCGATCCGAATGTCACGATGACAGTCCAGGGCAGCGCGCTCTCCGTTCCCTCAGGTCAATCGATCTCGCTTGTCGGCGGACAAGTCGTGATCGAAGGCGGAGCGGAACTGTCTGCGCCTGGCGGCAGCATCCAGCTTGCGAGCGCCGTTTCCCCTGGGGAATTCGACGTCGCGACGCTCGCGTCGCTTCCCAATGTGGACGAGGCCTCGTTTGCCTCGGTTGGGTCGGTTTCCCTTGCTCCGGGCTCGAGCATCGATGTCCATGGCGCGAGCACGATCTGGATCAAAGGAGGGCAACTTGTGCTCTCCATGAACGATGCCACGCTGAACACTTCCGAGAGCATTGCGCCACACGATACGGTTTCACTCAGCCCCGGTAGCGCCGTCCTGACGTCAAATTCGGGAACCGATCCCGGCGCCAATCTGCGCGCCACCGTCGGGAATTTCCGGATGGACGAGTCCAACATCACGACGGTCGCTTCCGGACCAGGAAACGGGGGAACTGTGCAGCTTCATGCGGGCAGCCTCACGATGGAGAATGGCGCGTCGATCGTGACGGCAACGGTCGATGGGGATGGCGTTGGAGGGGATGTGGTTTTGAATGTGGGCACATTAAGCCTCATGGGCGGCTCCCACATCCTGAGCCAAAGTCAGACTTTTACCCCTGAAGCATTAGGTCTGGGCGGACATGTGATCATCCAAGGGCTGTCAGGGGTAGACAGCGCGGCGGAGTCGGTGACTCTCTCCGGTGACAGTTTTCTATCAAGTTCATCATTTGGAACCGGTGAGGGGGGACGAGTGACTATCATGTCCAAGTCTTTGATCATGGATGGGGCCGGCACCAGCGTCAAAGCGGAAGCGGCTGATGTGGGTCGCGGAGGAGATATCATCGTAGGTGTTCAACAGGCAAAACTTTCAGGTGGTGCGACCATTAACACCACCACCGGCAGCGCCGATCTCAATGCTCCAACGGCCGCCACGGTCACGGTGCGAGGTCTGTCGGGAGAGGGACACATGGCCGATTCTGTTGACTTTTCAGGATCGCGCTCCGGTCTCCTTTCCGACACTCAAGGCACGGGTCGTTCCGGCGACGTGGCGGTGCATGCCAAGACGGTCCGCCTGACAGACGGGGCCGTGATTGAAACCGGTACTTCGGCTAACACAGGGGCGGGCGGAAATGTGGCCATCGTTGCGGACTCGGTCACTCTCTCCGGCGAGGCTCATATCACGAGTGTGTCGGCCGCTGGAAACGCGGGACAGGTGGCGATCACGGCAAATCAGTTAACTATGAGCAATGTTTCTATCGAGAGCAGCACCAGCAGCAGCGGCCGAGGAGGAGACGTGGCGCTGAACGTGGGGGCTGTGAGTCTTTCGAACCGGGCCACGATCAACAGCAGCACGTCTGCGGCGGGCCGGGCCGGGGACATCACGATGAACGTCGGCACGCTCAGCCTTGCCGTCGGCAGCAACATCAGCAGCGCCAGCACCGGGACGGAGGCCGTCACCAATCCGGACGGAACGACTCAGGCGCCGGGCACGGCGGGGAATGTGGTCATTACGGCTGCCGGCCGTTTCACAAGTGACGCGAGCACAATCGCCACGTCGGCGGAGGCGAACCATGGCGGAGACGTCTCCATTACCGCTCACAGCGTTCAACTTTCCAACGGGACCTTGATTACGGCAAACAGCAATGCGCCGCTTACGGTGACTCAACTGGTGTTGGATGCGAACGGCCGGTTGGTCGAACAGGTGGTGGGCGACGGCAACGCGGGCAACATCAGAATCGAGAGCGGCTCGACGTTTCTCATGGAGCGGAGCGCTGTCACGACGGAAGCCGGCCATGCCAGCGGCGGCCAAATTACGATCAACGCGCCGGACATGATCCACCTAACTAACAGCCACGTGAGTACCTCCGTCGCCGGCGCTGTCGGGGACAGTAACGGCGGCAATATCTCGATCGATCCCGATTTCGTGGTCCTTAAAGGCAGCCAGATTTTGGCCCAAGCCTTTGCCGGCTCCGGCGGCGCGATTGATATTACCGCCGGACTCTTTCTGGCCGACCCGTCCAGCATTGTGGATGCCTCCTCTACGCTCGGGGTCAGCGGCACGGTGCACATCAACGCCGCGATCAACAATCTCTCCAGCGTGGTCGCGCAGCTGCCGGAGTCATTGCTCGCGGTTCAAACCTTGCTGCGGGCCGCCTGCGCGGCGAAACTGGCGCAGGGAGCGACCAGCAGCTTCGTCGAACGCGGCCGTGACGGCATCCCCACCGGACCCGACGGCTTGCTCGCGAGTCCCTACCTGCCCATGACATCCCCACGCTCCGAGCTGCGACAGGCCAAGCCGTCGACCGGAATATCAGGGATCCAATTGCGTCGATTGTTCGGGAAGGAGATGCCTTCGTCAGTCACGCTCTTCTCAGATCGCGCCGCCTGTCCGTCATGAGCAGGACACTCCACCACGCGATGGAGCGAGGCTCCGTGTGGGTGAGTCAACGGTGTTTTCCGTGGGTCTCGGTGATCGTCATGATCGTCTGCCTGACAGCGCAATCCGCGTCGGCGCAAGTGTTCCTCCCTCCGATCGTCGATCCAGGCGGGCGATCACGCGACGTCCCATCGCTTAAAGACGGGCTACCCTCGCCGAAGCCCGCGCCGCTGGAACCGACCGCTCCGACGCCTCCCGCCGAGACGCAAGAGCGCCTCCCACCCGTGAGAGTCTTCGCGCGGGAATTCCAATTCGAAGGCCATACGGTCTTGACCGCGCAAGAACTGCAGGCCGTGGCGGCGCCGTACACGAACCGCGAGGTGACGACCGAGGACCTGGAAAGCTTGCGGACCGCCGTCACGCTGCTCTACGTCCAGCGAGGCTACGCAACGTCCGGAGCGGTGATTCCAGACCAAGCCGTGAGCGATGGTCTTATCACGATTCAACTCATCGAAGGCACGCTGGCGGAAATCAACGTCGAAGGCGCGCGATGGTTGTGGCCCGGCTATTACCGTCGCCGCATTGCGCTCGGCGCAGGCCCGCCGGTCAATATTTACACGCTGCAAGAGCGACTGCAGCTTCTTCAGCAAGATCCACGTATTGAGCGCATCAATGCCGAGCTCCGTCGAGGCGTCGCGCGAGGTCACAGTGAGCTGCATGCGCGGGTGTCGGAGTCTCGGCCGTTCAATGCCTGGCTGGAGTTCAACAATTATCAATCGCCGGCGGTCAGGGCGGAACGCTTGCTCGCGACTCTCGCTCATGAGAGTTTGACCGGGAACGGAGACCGGCTTCAGTTTACCTACGGGCAATCGATTCCCATGAACAACACGACCGGCGTGTTGCCGCTGATCAACGTGTCATATGTTCTGCCGATCACCGCCTACGATACCACCCTGGCTGTCGCCTACCGCCGCTCCGATTTCGAGGTTGTCACCGAGCCCTTTAAGGCGCTGGACATCGAAGGTCATACTGAGATCTTCAGTGTCGCGCTGCAACAACCGGTGTATCGCACGCTGAATCATCAAATCAATCTCGGCGTGCAGGGCGACTATCTGTACAATAAGAATCTGCTGCTGGGCCAGCCGTTCGACTTCTTCGCAGGCTATCAGAATGGCGTCGCGAACGTGGCCGCATTGCGGTTTCTCCAAGATTGGACCTATCGGACGCAGGACTCCATCGTCGGGGTGCGTTCGCGTTTCTCCGTCGGGTTAGATATGCTCGATGCGACGACTAATTCGGGTCCGGTTGCCGATGGCCGGTACTTTTCCTGGCTGGGGCAACTTCAAGTCTTGCGCCGATTCGACCAGTATGCGGGCGCGCAGCTGCTGGGCCGCATGGACTTGCAGCTGACCAACGATCGCTTGTTCCCTCTCGAACAGATGCCGATCGGCGGACGCTACAGTGTGCGCGGCTATCGCGAGATCAGCCTGCTGCGGGACAACGCGTTTCTCTTCTCGATCGAGCCGCGTCTTCCTCTGTCCCGCTGGGTGTTCGGGGCCAGGGAAGATTTGATCCAAGTCGCCCCGTTCTTCGATTATGCAAGGGCCTGGGCCGCCAAGGATTCGACGGAGGAGCCCACGAGTCTGATGAGCGTAGGAGTGGGATTGCGGACCGCTTTCCTCCCCAAAAATCAAGGCTACTTCGAAATCTATTGGGGGTATCGGTTGAGAGGTTCGGGAGCCAATGACCCGCCGTATATCACGACAGGCAACTTGCAGGATCACGGCATACATCTGCAGCTGGTCCTGCAACCATTCTAATCTAACGAGATGGAGAAGACGGCCATGAATGCCCCCCACTCGCCCCCATACACCTGCTTAGTCATTTTCCGCCGTCATGGAAGGCGCGCCCCGGTCGCAACGATCGGTATCGCCATCGTTGTATTGTGCTTCCCGTTCTTCATCTCCTCTTCCGCGCCCGCTCACGAGACAGAAACCGAACCTTCTTTCCCGCATGGATCCTTGCTGCGCGACGGGTACGATGCCTTCAGGCGCGGAGCCTTTGAGCAGGCGGCTGAGATGTGGCAACAGGCGGTCCGGTCGTCTCACGACGCCGGGCTGGTTGCGGAGGAGAGCGACGCCCGTGTTGCGCTGGCGCGAGCTTATTTGTCGCTGGGATTCCATACCCGCGCCGCGCAGAACCTCGATGTGGCCGTGGTCCTCACCCAGGGGAAAGACCGTTCTCGTCAGGCTGCTGCGATGGAACTGCTCGCTCAGGCCTATCTCGCGGGAGGACGGCCGGACGCCGCGTTGGACACGCTTCAGGCTGCCCGACAGTCGGCAAGCGACGCAGACGATCAGATTCGAGCGGCCTCGATCGTCCATTCGCTTGGCGCCGTCCAGAGCGCGCTCAACCAGGACCAAGAGGCATTGGCCTCCTATTTGGAAGCGCGGCGCCTCGCAGCGTCGGC
>JAHBWT010000012.1 GCA_019636815.1 Nitrospira sp. | reverse complement strand
ACCGTGATGGCCTCTGACCTGCTGGATCAATTAGGTTTCGCGAGTGGGGGGATGGGCCTTGCACTCTCTCCACTGTTGAAGGGATTGGCATTGGGGATACTGTCGACATTGCTCTTTACCTTGTGGCCGTTGCTGACGATCCGTGCCGTCAAACCCGCGCGGATCTTTCGCCGTGAAGTCGCTCCCTCCGCCCCGATGCTCAGCCCGGGATGGACCAGATGGTGGGGCTCTTGGCAGAAGCTTGACCGGATCAAACTGCTCGTGGCGGTTGGAATCGGCCTGGGACTGGCGCTCTTATCGATCTGGCAAGCGGGATCGTGGAGAGTCGGTCTCCTGTTTATCTTGGCGTTTGCCGCGGCGGTGTTCCTGCTGGGTGCCGCCGCCAGTGCATCCCTCATGGCCGTCAAGAAATGGCCGAGACCGGAACAGCTGGCGCTTCGCCAGGCCGTTGGAAACGTGACACGGCCAGGAAGTCAGATGGTGAGTATCACGATCGCGATCGGCATCGGCGTGATGGTTGTGACCACCGTGTCGCTAGTCGAGCGGGCACTACTCGTGCAGGTGGGCGAGAATCGGCCGACGGACGCGCCGACCTTTTTCTTCATCGACATTCAGCCCGACCAGGCAGAAGGAATGGTGAATCTCCTGCGGCAACGATCCGGTGACCCAGCTCCTCAATTGACACCCTTGGTTCGCTCACGGCTCTCCGCCGTCAAGGGCGAGCCCGTGAAGCTTGAGCCGATGTCGGAGGAAGAAGAGCAGCAGGCAAAAACAGCCCAGAAGGAAGAACGTCGGAGAAAGTGGTTTTTGACACGAGAGTACGTCCTGACGTTCCTCCAAGATTTGCCCAAAGATAACACGGTGATTCGGGGCGAGTGGTGGAACCCAGGGCAAGTGTTGTCCACACCGCTGATCTCGATCGAGGAGGATGCCGCGAGGCAACTCGGGGTCACCGTTGGCGATTCGATCGAACTCGATATCCAAGGCGTACCCATCATAGGTGAGATCAGTAGTGTTCGATCGGTTGAGTGGGGGAACATGTCGACCAACTTCTTCATGATTGTTTCCCCAGGCGCGCTCGAAGGAGCTCCGCATACCTATGTGGCTACCGTTCGGGTGGCTCCATCGGATGAAGTGCCTCTGCAGCAGGCGGTGGTGGCTGCGTTCCCGAACGTCACCGCGATCAATATCGGCGACGTGCTCGACAGTTTTGCGCGAGTATTGGATCGATTGTCCCTCGCCATCCGTGCGGTGGCGTTGTTCTGTGTTTTGTCGGGAGGGTTGGTGATGGCGGCGGCATTGGCTGCAACCCGGTATCGCCGGCTGTACGAATCCGTGATTCTCAAAGCTTTGGGCGCGACACGCGGCGTAATCGCGCGTTCGTTCGCCCTCGAGTATGCCATGCTGGGAGTCTTGGGTGGGCTCTTGGGAATCTCGTTGGCCAGCGCATTATCCTGGGCGGTCCTAGAAACCGTGTTCGATCTCGCCTGGAGCCTTCAACCTGGTGTGCTGGCCTTGGGCTTTGTGGCCACCGTCATTCTGACCTTGCTGGTGGGTTTTCTCAGCACCTATCGAATTCTTGGACACCCCCCCTTAGCCGTGCTTCGGCAGGAATAACCTCACACTCGTGATCGTCAGGCAATCGAGGTTACATGCGTGACGGCATGAGTTCGGGCAGCCACACATCGATGATGTGCCGAATCCGCCGTTCCTCTCCTCGATGGAGCCGGGTGAACCGCAAGCCGATGGTACCATCCCCTCCCGAGGAACGAACCACCGCTTCCGCAATCGTAATTGGGAGCGAATCCTTGGAATACTGAAATTCCAGTTCCAGGAGAGAGCCGATGATGATTGGAGCAGTGGTTCGGATCCGGCACCCACGAATCGAGAGATTCTCGATCACACCTTCCTGACCCACTCGTGGCGAGCCTGGAGTCCTGTGTGGTCGAAACCAGACCGGGAACGACACCGCCACCCGATCGAAGCTTCTCCGAGGATTGAGCGTGCGGCGGCCGAGAAACTTCCGAAAGCGATCGGCGCAGAGCTGACAACGGAACGGATAAATGGTAAATCCGCCAAGCAAAGCATCTGACAGACCTTTTCTTGTCGCCAAGCGTACTTTTGCCGCGTGACAAGTTGGACAGGTGATGTTGGATGTCGTGCGTCCCATCGGATACCAGATAGCTGTAAATTCTATCGAGCGCGATAATTTGGAGCAACCGAGGGGATATCTGTAGGAAGCCGTTTGGACTTCAGTCGGTAAGGAGGCGTATTTGATGGAATGCAATGCGATGAACAGCTACTACGTCGAAGAGAACAAGGCACGGTTTGATAGGAGGTATGGGGTGATGCCGCGATGTTGGGGCATCCGATGGGTCTATAGGTTGATCTCAGGTTCTGGGAGTTAAAAAGAGATGCGACATCATCCCTGATCAGACCTCGGTCTTCGCGAGCCGTTCTCGAGTTTGGTAGATAGAACGCAAAAGGGCCTTGTGGCTTCGGCAGCCCACTACGAGTTTTGCATCAGAAATCGTCACCGGTCGATGGGAACGCAAGAACCGATCCTTTAATCGGCGGATCCGGGCAAAAGATTGTGCCAATCGTCCTGCAGAAAGGTCGCCGGCTGTGGCGGCCTTCTCAACGGCGTGAAAAGCGGCAATGATCCTATTGCGATCTTTGCAGATCAATGGCATGTCGCAGCCGGCCTGGATGGCCTGCACGGCCGCGTCCCCGATGCCGTAATGATCGATAATGGCGTGCATCTCCAGGTCATCCGTTAGGACAACGCCATCGTAATACAACTCTTCCCGGAGAAACCTCCCAATAATAGTAGGAGAGAGCGTTGCTGGGCGAGTTTCGTCCAGTGTCCGATATACGACATGGGCGCTCATCAATGTGGCCACACCGTTGGCGACCGCGTGTCGAAAAGGAGGAAACTCAATGTGTTCGAGCCGTGCACGGTCCGCCGTCACGATGGGTAATTCCTTATGCGAGTCCGAGGCGGTGTCACCATGTCCAGGAAAGTGTTTTCCGCAGGCGACGACACCATTGTCCTGAAGTCCACCCACCGTGGCCAATCCCAATTCAGATACGACTTGAGGATGTGTGCCGAATGCACGATCGCCGATCACCGGGTTCAATGGGTTGCTGTTCACATCCAGTACAGGAGACATATTCATGTTGATGCCGACGGCTTTGAGCTCTTTCGCCGTCGTGGCCGCCGCCGCGTAGGCCAACTCCGTAGAGTGACAGTGCCCCAGCACTTCACACGGGGGGAAAATGGTGAATTCTGTCGGCAACCGCGAGACGCGCCCGCCTTCTTGATCGATCGAGATCAGGAGAGGGACGTGCGGACTGCAACGCTGAAGCTCGTTCGTCAAGTCAACAATTTGCGCCGCCGATTCGAGATTTCGCGCGAACAGGATGATTCCACCTGGCTTGTATTCGGTGATAAACGAGGCCAGATCTGACGAAACGGTTGTCCCGTCGAACCCTATCATGAAAAGCTGGCCGATCTGGTCGCGAGAAACTGTCATACTGTTAGTGAGTGAGCGAGCGATCAATAAGGAACTGGATCAACAGTCTGGTCCCGATGCCGGTCGGTCCTTTGGGGATATACGCGCGTTCCCGCTCACTCCAGTCGGTGCTGGCAATATCCAGATGCACCCATGGGCAATCGCCGACGAACTTGCTGAGGAACAGAGCGGCGGTGATCATGCCGCCTCCCCGTCCGCCGATATTGCGCATATCGGCCACATCGCTGCGTAATTGTTCGAAATATTCTTCCCACAGCGGCATCTCCCATACGCGCTCCCCCGCTCGAAGGCCTGACTGACGAATCGCTTCTTTTAATTTTGTATCAGTGCCAAACATCCCGATGGCGAATTGGCCCAGTGCGACGACGCACGCGCCGGTCAGTGTGGCGATGTCGATGAGGGCGGCCGGCTTGAACCGGTTTGCATAAGCTAAACCGTCTGACAAGATCAGACGACCTTCGGCGTCGGTGTTTTGGACTTCTACCGTTTTGCCGGAGAGTGTCTTGACCACGTCACCTGGTCTCATCGCCCGACCCCCGGGCATATTCTCGGCGACGGGAAGAATGCTGATCAGGTTCAGTGGGAGCTTCAAGCGAGCGGCCGCACGTATCGTGGCCAGGACCTCTGCCCCGCCGGTCATATCGGCTTTCATCTGCTCCATGTTCTCCGACGGCTTGAGCGAAATTCCCCCTGTGTCAAAGGTGATGGTCTTGCCAACAAGGACTACCGGACGCTCGTCTTTCTTTTTGGCTCCGTGGTACTGGAGAATAATGAACTTTGGCGGTTCATGGCTGCCTTTTGCGACCCCCAATAAGGCGCCCATGCCAAGATGTTCCATGTCCTTCTGCTCGAGAATTTTCAGGCTGATGCGAGTCTCCTTGGCAAGGGCCTTTGCTTCATGGGCGATCCTCGTCGGAGTCATCACATTGGAGGGGTGATTGGAGAGATCTCTGACGAACACCGTGGCTTCTGCAGTTGCCACACCACGACGAATTCCTTCCGATATCTGATCCAGCTCGCTTTTGTGTGAGATCAAGACCGTCATCGCCGTCAATTCGTTGTTGGTGGAAGCGTCACTCCGGTAAGCGGTGAATTGATAGCTCCCAAGGATGGCTCCTTCGGTCATCGCCTGCACCACATGCAATGGCAAAGAGTCACGAGGCGTGAGGCTTGGAAGCGCAACCGCGAAGGCGCGGGACTTTGCGCTGCGCACTCGTTTGACGGCATGCCCCATAGCCTGCCGAAACTGATCAACACCCAGATTGGCTTTCTTACCGAGTCCTACGAGAATCAGCCGCTTCACGGGAATTTTCCCGTGTGTATGGAGCAGTACCACTTCATTGGCCCTTCCTTCGAACTCCTCCGAGTGGAGGAGTTCGCGGAGCGCCCCTCCAAGAGGTCGATCCAGCACCGCTGCGTCTTCGCTCGAAAGTCCCTCACCCTCACAGTGCAGGAGAACAAGCGTATCGGCAGTCTCTGTATCGACTCGACCCTGCTTGGATCTGACTCGCATGATGTTCATTCCGTTCTCCTTCATGATGCGTCAATCAATGACCGTCACCCACTCCTCGTAGAGAGTCACCACAATTTGCCTCAGATCAGAGGGAGTGGTGGACCTCACACACCTCTCATATCAGGTGCCCAGATGTACTTGTGCATTTGCAACTGAAGGCGGACCGGCAGGCGATCTGCCAATATCCATTCAGTCAGGTCATGAGGGGCAAGCGTGCCGAACACCGGACTAAACAAGACCGGACAGCGCTCGGTCACGCGGAAACGATCGAGAATGCTTTTGGCCCAGTCATAGTCGATCCGGTCTTGGATGACGAATTTCGCCTCGTCCTGTGGCCTCAGTCGTTCGACATTGGGCCAATGCATACGATCCGTCATGCCGCTTCCCGGACACTTCACATCCAAGATGATCCGGACTGATGGATCAACCATGGCTGTATCCACTGCTCCGCTCGTTTCAAGGAGGACCGTGAACTTCTCTTGGCACAAACGGTGGAGCAAGGCGGTGGTCTCTGTCTGGGACAACGGCTCACCTCCCGTTACCTCGACCAACGGACACCCGAAAGACCGTATCTTTCCGAGAATGTCATCGAGTGAATGCTCCGATCCTCCGAAGAAGGCGTAGTCCGTGTCACACCAGGTGCAGCGAAGCGGACAGCCGGTGAGCCGCACGAACACGCAGGGCAGCCCCGCAAAGGTCGATTCACCCTGAACGCTGTGAAAAATTTCCGTCACGCGCATGAGAAAGGTGCCATGCTCACAGATGTGCTGATCGAATGATTGGCTGAAAAAACAGCGTGTCCTGGCTCACGCCGACGCTTATTGCCATTTGACCACCGGCCAATTCCAGCGTCTGGCAACGGAGGCCATTCCACGAATTGGATTTACCACTGTCGGGTGGCCCACGGCCCGTAGCAAATCCAGATCTCCGGGACTGTCACCATAGGCATAGCATTGAGACAAATCCAACGTCAGTTCGTGGATCAGCTGATCAATCAGTTGGCGTTTCCCTTGTCCGTATGGAAGCGGGGGGATAAGAAAACCGGTATAGAGGCCGTTCATCTGCTCCAAGCGGCTGGCAAAGCATCGATCGGCTCGAAGAGCCTCTGCGACGGGAGCAACCAAGAAATCGATGGACCCCGTCACGAAGACGATGGCATGGCCGGCTCGTCGATGCTCTTCAAGAGCCCGCATGGCAGAGGCCGAAACACGAGGACATAATTCCTCTCGACAGAATTCTTCACCCATGGCTTGGATCACTTGCGCAGGTTTTCCAGCTAGGTACAGCTTTCGCGATCGGAGCGGATGCAGCGAGAGAGTCGGAAAATGCCGCAGCAGCCACAAGACACTCTCTCGGGCTTCCGGCCAACCCACGATCCCACGCCGCCACAGCCAGCGGAAAAATCGTACTTCACTAGCCTCTCCAGGCAGAATGGTATTGTCAACATCGAAGAAGGCCACAATGGAGGAGGAGAGCCCCCGTTGATCCGTCCGTATCATGAGCGACTCAGGCACAAAAAATTCGTGCAGATTTTACCGGAGCCTCGGTTGATTGACAACAATTTTACCGTGCTCCTATAATACGCGCTCCCTCTAGCTCGTTCTTCGTGACTCGTGAAGCACCTTTGCGAGATTTACTCTGGATGAACGACGCTTCACCGAGCGACGTTTCACGCGTTGTTGCCGAAGTGGTGGAATGGCAGACACGCACGTTTGAGGGGCGTGTGGCGAAAGCCGTGCGGGTTCAAGTCCCGCCTTCGGCACCACCCATCCTCTAGTTGGCTCCAGAGCCAATCCGCAGCTAGCCTTCTTAGAAACTGTAGACAAAGCTACAGCCTGAGGAGGTATCCATGTCTACAGGTTTTCTTTCCAAACATCGGAAATCGTACTACTATCGGATCTGGATTCCGAAGGCCGTACGAAGCTACTTCAAGGGCAAGGTGGAGGTCTGGAGGAGCCTCAAGACCAAGGATAAGGAGGAGGCGCGTGTTCTGGCCCACCAGTTCGAAAGCCACGCGAAGCGCTTGTTCTTCACACTCAGGCGGTATGGGCATTCAATGACGCCAGAGCAGATTGATAGCCTTGTCGCTCGCTGGTTGGATACTCGTCTTGAACTGGCTGAAGAGTATCGAGCGGGTCTACGCCCAATCTCCGAAAACCAGCGAGAGGGAGCGTGGCTTGTCCTTCACGATCAAATGGGAGAAGCAGAAGACGACTTACTCTCGAATGACTTCAGGCGCATCGAGAAGGAAGCTGATGAACTGCTAGCCTCTGCAAGTCTCCCTCCGCTCGATCACGATTCAGCTGAGTATGGGCGATTGTGTAGGCGACTGCTACGAGCGAAGCTTGACTATGCCAAGATTGAAATGGATCGATGGGAGGGAGTTTACAAGGAGCTACCGCCTAGCATGGGTAGCACTTCTATCAAGGCTGTTCCTATATCTCAAGCCACTGGTTTAGCGGCTCCACAGGGCTTACCACCGTCAAAGCTCTTTTCCGAAGTGGTCAAGGCGTATCACAAGGACAACCCGCCACGATCACCACGCTCTCAACAGCAAACCTTAGCGGAGTTCAATACATTCCTAAAGGTTGTCGGAGGAGACAAGCCAATCAACTACATCACCAAGGCTGAATGTAGGAAGTACAAAGAACATTTGAGGGACGAACGGAAGAATAAACCTGCAACGGTCTCCAAGTGGCTGGCGGTGTTGTCTGGTGTCTTCCGTTGGGCAGAGCGACAAGACTTTATTCCTGAGAACTCCAATCCTGTAAAGGGTCTTCTTCTCACCAAGAAACAAGCAAGGGAAGGCGCTGAACACTACAGAGAATTTACCGATGCAGAACTGTTGCTGACGTTTGGCTCTGAAGAGTTCAGAGCACAGAGGGGGCCACGGCCTGAGCGCTACTGGATCTGCTTACTCATGCTCTTTCAAGTGTGTCGAAGGAAAGAACCAGCGCAGCTCAACGTCGCTGATGTCTTAGAGGAAGATGGCATTTCCTATCTCTACTTCAAACACGATGGGAAAGAGCAGACCACCAAGACGGAGGCAAGTGTTCGGAAGGTACCCGTTCATCCGGCACTGATTCAGCTTGGTTTCTTAGATTATGTGCAAGAGGTCAAAGCTGCAGGCCATGTACATCTCTTTCCACAACTGAAGAGAGGCAGAACGTCTACGTTAGGTGATTCCGTTGGGAAGTGGTTTAAGAGGTTGAAGCAGAAGAAGGGATTACATGATTCGAACCTCACGCTCTACAGCACACGCCATACCGGCATCACGAAGCTAAGCAACCTCGGAGTTCCTGAAAAGATTCGTATGATGATCACAGGGCACGCCTCACAGGGAATTCATGGACAAGTGTACGATCGACGAGAACGGGTACCGATGAACCTTCTACGCCAAGGTCTCGAACAGCTGCACTACCCGGATGTCCTTCAGTCTTTGAATAACAAGAGTACGAGAAGAGAAGCTGCATAGTGCTGGAGTACCGGTGAACATTGCGGAGACGCTTGGACAGGGCATTCAGCGGGAAATGTGCATGAGCAGTATGTGCACAAGGAATTGACTCGATGGAGACACTGCAGGATGCTCTAGAGAAGTTGCGATATGACGGTGTGGTTAACGACATTCTGGCCCAGACAGAAGAGGCCGCTTCATGACTGAGGGAAGTTCTGCCAAGGAAATGGTTCAGCTTCAGGATGCTCCTTCTTGTAATGCTCTAGTTCATCTTTATTAAGGGAGTACCACTCATCGTATGGATAGCGACGAAAGAACTCTGATATTCGTTCTCTAAAATGTTCATCAGCGACATCGTTTAGCCGCGCTCTACGAAAGGTCCTAAGGTTTTCAAGATCAGTTCTGGCTACTCGAATCGTCACCATGAAATCCACGCCCATCTTTTCGGTGAAACCGATTTGGGTATCTGGAGGAAGATAGAACCATTTTTGGTTAATGCGAGCCTGTTGAGTAATCCTTGAAACCCACTTATTGGGTGCAGTCGTGTCTTTAGCACTTCTTTCAACATCGCGGAATGGTCTAATTTCACAGAGCGTTACATCACGTCCATGCAAAGTATCACAATCTTGATTTGCTACAATTGCTGCCACTGGTCGTAGCGCGATAGTCGCACTTACCGGTTGTCCAGCCAATGCGATGTCTTCCCAAGGCATTTCGACAAGCTGGTCTTCCCCTTCCTTCAATACCAATACACTTGCTAATGATAGATCAACACGGGGGAGATTTATGAAGATGTCTCCCTGCCTAATTGGAGCCGTGGGGTCAGGATAAGAATAGATCATCAGACCACAAACCATTCATAGGCGGTTCTTGCTTCCCAATCCGCAGCCTCGATTCTCTCTGCTTCTGCTTGAAGGAGAGCTTGGAGTGCAAGAGACCTTGCCTCAGGGAGACTTATGCGTCGATATCGTTTCGCAGGATAAAACCCATATACTGAGGAGCCATCACGAAATCTACCTTGTAACCAAGGTGGAGATGCAACGGCGGTACAAGACGCACTCATGATTGAAAGGATAATTCCAGTTGTAACCGCTCTAAATGGGGCTAGTGGCTGTCTCTTTGAAGTTGTACCAATTTGTGCGATATCTGGCCGAATTGGCAACTGACTTGTTTCATCATTATCAAGGCTCGTGTTAGTAGCTAATCTAACTGATTGCATCAGGAGAACCTCTTTTCTAAGTCACCTTCGATTAACCTGAAGAACCACTCATCAGTTACCTCATGAGCCGAGGTCAACCACCCACTAAAATCTCTGAGAGCGGGGCAATCTGTCCCCTTGGAAACCACAAGAGTCTCCCAAATTATAGCAGGGACATCTTGCTTAACTCCCGTTCGGAATCTCATCTTGATCTGTCCCTTTGGACTATTAATGGGATAGGCGACTTCCCAGTGAAATGAGGTTGGCGCATTACCAACAGGTATTCCCGTAAACAAGCTATCAGGCAGTTGAATTTTCACCTTCATCTTGTCTTCTAGAAATTTGAAAAGATTGTCTTTCGAATAATTACATTCAACAGCATCAATATACCATAACGTTAGTTCATCAACCTTAGGCCCGCCATCGGTAGGATAGGCCTCTAGGAGGTAGGTAATAGCTTTCTGACAACGCTTACTAAAGTCTTCCCATGTATAACCTGAAGTCTCATTTACCGTTAACACACCTGGACCGAGTTGGATAAGGGGCCAGCTGTCTGGCTGTGTTTGGAAGCGATGCTGAACCATTCCAGCAACCATCTCATCGGGGACTGAGGCTGTGGGTAATGCCTTGTGGGCTGGATACTCCGCTTTTACCTTTTCAAAAAATCTTCCAAGTAAGAGGCGATAACCCGTATCAAAGGAAAACTGAGGGCCTTGTTTCCCCTGCTGCAGAACCCACTTCAGTTCCAGAATGACCTCAACTAGAGGCTTATTCTTTAGTTCTTTCCTGTTAACAGGCATATCTCACCCTCCTAATAGGAGCGTTCACAGTGTAGCCAAATCACTCTAGCAAAGCTACTTTATAGGTGTCTGATTCCCGCCCTGGGAAGGGTTCCTCAGCGGAGACCTGCTTCAGATCTGTCCGACCACCGCTGCATATCTCAAGGCATCGTTACAGTCTCTAATCGCGAATTCGAACTTCTTGGTAAACTTTGGGTGAGCCAGGCATCGCCTCTGGTGAGGCTCAGGAGTAGACGCTCAATCCGACCCACGAAGGCCTTAGTGTAGACCTCCCGCTGTTTGTGTCGGAGGTAGGCGAGCTCAGCGGCTTGCAGGAGACGCTGGAGCGGTAACGACCGTTTGACCCTGGCTCGGTGCAGCTTAACTCGACTATTGGATGTAACAACTTTCATAAAACCTCCGACTTGTTTCATTTGGATGTAACAACTTTGGACTTTGGCGGGACTTGTTACATTGAACTGTGGTTGGGAACCGGGATTTTATAAGTAGAAACCGAGGGGTGCAGCAAACCTAACGTAGTTAACTGCAGACACTAACGCAGTTAAAAGTCGTTGATTTTATTCATTCCTTAACTACGTTACTATAGGGTTCGGGGGTATAGTCAGACCACTAGGCGGCTAGGGTTGGTCGCTTATAGACTAGGCTTCTACTCACCTTAGACCACCCTGGGGACTTTTTTAGTAGATTATTCAAGGCCCTAGTGAAGGTGTCGATACTGACAGGGATAGGTAAATCTCGCTTTAAGGCCTTCGTTGACATCTGAAATAAGCCGCTAGTCTTAGTCATATGACTAGAACATGCGGCTAATCGCTCTTGGATATAGGCTTCAACTGTATCTTGCTTGGCTGTGGTCTGGTGTCCCTTGGTCAGACGTTTCTCAGGTGTCTTCATCCCTGGCAAGACCTTGGCCAGTAGCGGTAGCAGTTCAGCTCGTTGCTCGTCTGTGAGAAAGCAGTAGACGGACATGGGCTGGGGTCTACCATCGGGGCCATTCTGTCTCATACACCCTCGACCAGCCCCTTGGTGAAACCTATAGGCCACTTCAGCTACTTCGATGTCATGGAGTTGTTGGTCTGGAATATGAATCTTGATGTCTCGCTTTTGGCCTAGAACATTAGCGACCAGGTGTAGCCGATGTTGCCAAGGTGTTCCGACAAAGACGACATGCTTACAGTGTCGATAGCTGTTACTCGATGTCTCTCTACCGAATGTCTCGATAAAGATTCTTTTCGTGTCTGACTCAAAGTCATAGGCGTATTTTGATAACTCCTTCTTCAGGATAGTCTCTAGGTCTTTCTCTTTCTTGTTGGTCGTCTGTTTCTTAAAGACATAGAAGAGAACAGGGTCGTCCTGTGGAATGTCCTTTTTTAACAACCCAACACAGTCTTTAATCCGTGTGTTCTGTTTGTCGTTCTTGAAAGAACTTCTGCCGCCACCAGCTTTGTAGCAATACCAGCTGACATTCGAGTAGTCGTATAACGCGGCTAGGTCGGTGATGCCAGCGGCTTGGACTAACGGAAGTGTCGTCGCCTCTATGACTCGGTTCTTCGTGTCGAGCTGGGACAACAGGCGAATAGGTGAACTGGCATCAAGAATGACCATCGTGTGTATGTCATCGGGAACAGTTACGATGTAGGACAGGGCACTATCCCCTTGGTCGTTAAGCGCTAGTCTCACCTCGGTTCCACATAATTCCAAGAAGTCGAGCAATGGTCGAGGATTCCATTCAGTTTGTGATCTGAGTACAGCAAGGTCGTTTTCAAACTTATCCGCGTCCATTGCATCCAGCGTAATGTTCGCGTGTTTAAACTCGTTGGGGACTTCGTGTGTTGGGTGATCCATCTTGAAGAAAGCCGCATGTCGTTTTAGTTCTTCATGCTTGTCAATGAATTTCTCAAGCTGTCTTTGCGCGAACTGTAGAAAGGGAGATGAGATAGGAAAACCACGTCTGTTGACCCTACCCTCCAGGTCATAGAGTGCAGTTTCAATGGTTGTAATCAAACTGATAACTGACTTCGAGCTGATCAAGCTTTCGTCATAGATCAATAAGTCTCGCTCGTGCCCGTCATATTTCCAGTATCTCTCCAGTTGCTCCTTACCCATGTGAACTCTAGCGTGAGTGACCAAGAGAATAGGGAATTGCTCTGGTTGATATGCAATTGTTCCTTGTACGTCTTTGTGAAGGTCGATGTTCACCAGCGTTCCTATTAGGTCTTGGTCTACTCCAAGGTTGGTGACGAGAACTTTATTGATGTCATTCAATCCCTGCAGCTGTCCGCACGCGATAACGAAACTGAAGCCGTCCTTTATGGCTTCGGCTACGTAGTGACATGCGCTTGAGGTCTTCCCGAAACCAACGGGCAAGGGCCACGCATACCTGCCAGTGGCTTCCTTGTGTGTGAGTCTCGAAAAGTTGTCCATCAAAGCGTGGAGCGCCCGAAGCTGTTGCTCAGTGGGATTGGTGTTGCGTCGTAAAAAGTGCTCGAGCCGTTGGTAGGCGGCTGTTGTGAGTTCGGCGCTCGTTCTGGAGAGCTTGGTACTTGTTCGCATGGGTGTTCCTCTTTCAAAAGGGAAGCCGGATGTTGAAAGGTGGCGGCAACCACTCCTGATCCTTGCGGGGACAGGCATCCGGCTTTGTTATTTACTGCTATTTATTTATGGAGCGTTTTACAGGTCTCGGGCCGGGCACGTGATAGAAGCTTCTCAGTTGGGAAATCCTGTCTTTGAATTCTGCCCAATCTGTCTCCAATTGTTCGGGCGTGGCCAGATCGAGCCCGTGGTTCATCAGCATGCGTTGAGTATTCTTTATGAAAGACATCTTGGTTACTGCGAACTGGAAGACCTCGTTCTTGGCTCTCGCTCGGGAGAGCTCGGCAACTGGCTTGTTTGTTGGTTGTGCCATTGGGTACTCCTTGGTATTGGTGGTAATAACTGCTCGAATACTACCACCATCCAGCTAGGAGTCAAATACCACCTAAGTATAATTATCCACATGTGGAAGTGTTCCACTAATGGAGCGGATTAGAGAGATTTTCTAGTCGTTCAAAACTGCGGACTTAGATCTTAGATTTAGTCCACTTGTGGAAGACTGATGTCATGATGCTAGCACCCTGGCACATACACATGGCGCAACTTGAAGGGTGGCCTGCCCTCCGTCTGGACGAGTCCCCGAAGCTCGCTGAGGGCTCGCTGAGGACTCTGGAAGATCCACAACAATTTGAACGAGTGTTAGCCTCGAGCTGAGTTTTACGAAGCCTGTGATGGTTCCTTGCTGCAATGTGTTCGGTGCACTGATAAAGACCACTTCATTTCCGATGACCAACTCTCGCCCTTTGAAGTCTACTGACATAGATTCATTCTTTCTATTTGAGCTGATGAGACGGCCTACACCAGTTGTTTGAACCAGTGCAGGCCGTTGAAACCCTACAGCCACTCGTGAGCCGGACTAGGCGAGCCCTCGGCTCTCGCTTGGGAAAGCTCGGCAAGCCTCGGCGACTCGTTTGGATGTCGAATGTAGTTATCCATCAGGCGCGATTCACACAAGCCTCGCAAGGCTTGGGCAAACCACGCCATAGGGCTACAGCTAAATCAGATTGAGCGGGTGAGGGAGGAAGAGACGAGGCTTAGGACGAGTCCCCGGAGCCTGGTCTCAAAGTCGCGTCTGAGCGAAGTCCTTCCGAGGACGGAAGACGCTCCAGGCGACCAGCGAGGACTCAGGAAGCGACGGTGACTGTGATCTCAACCGGGAAGGATCGATACAGAGGACTACCTTCGCTGACTCTCAGCGCTAGTTCGTACGGACCAGTGAGTGTATGGCCTTCTGTGCGAACCAGCTGACCACGCTCGATGCTGAAGTCGCCCTCGTCATTGCCATCTTCGAATGTGTACGTGAAGCAATTCCCACTATCCGGCCTTCGCTGAGTGACCGGCCCAATCGCTCCGACGATTTCAGCGGCAACATCGGCGTAGCTGTGTGTTTCTGGTTCAAGACCGCTGTCGCCCTGATCGATTCGGGTCGTGGGCGTACGTTCGATTTTGGTTGAGACTAAGTTTCCATTTGGTAGTTTCCAAGCTGAGTAGATTGGCGTCGAAATTTCTGTTTCTCTCGTGGCGTATCCCATCGGTTAATGTTCCTTTCGTGTAGTGACTGTGGAAGGTCTCGTCACTTTAATATCCCCGTCTTCTAGATATTCCTCTTGAAGTGGTAACTTGTGCTTCAGTGCTCGTTGACCCTTCGGGACTCTGCGGTATTCTTGGTTGGCTTGAATCGTCCTGGCGAAGGCCTCTTTCTGTTTGCGGATACCTTCTTGAAGTTCAGGTGCATTGACCGTGACATTCACTAGCCGGCGAGTGCCGGGATAAGGGACCGTGGCGTTATACTCATTCTGCTCGCCGTAGTTGAACGAGGTCTTCTCGCCCGAGCTCTCTTGAGCGAGAGCAGACGAGCTCTCACCGCAGGTTGCAAAGGGCTTGCTGTTATCGGTCTTAGTTGTCGGGGCCTTGTCGCGCTGGTTTGTCGTGGCCGGTTGTGCTAGGTCGATCTTTTGAAAAGTTTTAGGTGGCATTTATACCTCCACTCCTTCATCTCCGATCGTGATGCTGTCTCCAATGTCTTGAGAAGCCAGCCAGGTAAGTACCTCCTCGTTGTGTGCTACCTCCTTGGCCGCTCGTTCTTCCTCGCTTTCCATAGGCACGTTGTCTTGCTGCGGACCTAGACCAGCTGCTTTCCTCTCTTTCAGGTAGTTCTCGTATGGTCGGTTTCCTTCCGGCTGGGTGAGCTGCTGCATATCCTGGTAGTTCGCGTACTGTTCCTCGGTTGGGTTTGTAAGCATGAGAGCAAGGTTGTATTTCGCAATGGCGTCATTACCGCCACCGGCGTCTACCATTCGCTGATACTGTTGTCGTAAAGCGTCTTCCCGCAACCCCTGGAGCATCTCCTCGTCGGTGGGAATGGGTGAGCGCTGTTCAAGCTGGACGCCAATCACTTCGGCTGGGGTGTTGTTAATAATCTCTTCAACACTCGCCCGGAATAGCTCGGACTTCGCATAGAGAGATTCTCCTGAGTTGGGATCTACTGCATCCATGGCCTTTAGTAGCTCCTCCTGCGAAGCAAAGGACGTGATGCGTTCCTTCCGGCCATCTGGATAAGTACGCCAAAGTGGAATAACCAAATCCGAGTTGTCTTGGTACTGCTTTCCTAGCTTGATTCTGTCAGCCATGCTGGGCTCCTTTGTTAAGAATGTTTGGGTCTGATTAGTAAGTGGGCAGTTGAACCAGGAACAAGTCGCACATTCGCCGAGGAAAACGGACGTAGCTTTTCTTGTCCTGATTGCTGCTTTGTGATTGAAGCGGCTAAGGTCTCTCCAATCGAAATCCCTGTATTGTCAGAATAGACTCTTCGTCCTGGAGTCCTCGGTGGGGCCTCGTCCAGTTTGCTGTTGTTCGCGTTCTCGTTGTTCATGTAGTTGTGTCCTTCGGTTGAGTTCTTGCCGCCATTGCGTCATCGCATAGATGGCGAATGTTCGATTATTTTCAAAATTGAATAGCAGGGGGTTCCGCTTTGTCTTAGTCGCGGGGATGACAGGCAGTCCATGTTGATTCAGTTGCATTTCATAGACTCTCCTTCCTGTTGGGTGTGGGTGGTCGCCTCGGCCTTCGCCGTGGTCGCTGGGCTCTTCTGGTACACCACACTTTGCGTCTGTTGTCTCAACTGCTCGCGGCTTGTGTAGCGCTGTTCTGAGATCGAGGGGCGTTTTCCCTCAACGTCTGCGATGATAGACCAGCACTCGGTATCTGAGAGCGTGGCCACCCAGCGCTCAATGTAGAGGTTGTACAACTCAACCTTTAAACAGCCTCGATACCACACACGAATCCGTTGTCGTAGCGCCTTCACTTCTTCTGGTGTCCAGTCGTATACCGGATTACCTGGAGTCCATTCGATGGGCTCTTCTCTATCACCATAAGCGGTAACGAATCGCGCATCGTCCGCGTGTTCGCACGGGAGCGGGCGAGGTTTCACATTCAGATCACGATAGGCCTGGTCCACTTCGGCATCGGTGAGTGCGTTGAGGTCCGGCCAATACGGACCGGGATACGTTGGGATGCTTTTCTTAAGGCGCGTCTTAGCGACGCTCTGCTTTTTAGTCGCCATGAATTCCTCTCAGCTTGTTCTCAAAGGCCTCAAGCGCTGCCTTAACATGGTAGTCGTGTCTCCAATTCATGTCCCCTTTTGTCGGATCTACATAAGACTTCCCGCATTGACAAATAGCTACAGAGCCCCGATAACAGAGCCTGTGATACAAACGCTCTTTATCAATCTCACGGCTAATCTCGTGTTCGCTCATAGGTTCGTTGTGTCGGCGCTTGGGTGGTCTGGTTTGAAAAGTTGCAGACATGGTTAGGCGGTCCCTACTTGTGGTGACGGCCACACTTTGCGGCGTGTCCATGCTTGCATTGTTTCAGGTGAAGCATCATCCCAACCTTGCAAGGTTTCATCGCAGTAGGTACACGCCAGCCATTGCCGGATAACACGCTGATCTGAGTTACAAACTGAACAACGCAGTTCTTCAGAGGGTGTTGCTGGCTTCTTTTTCTTCTTCTTCTTTGGCAGGGGCACTACAAATGGATTATTCATCGCGGTTCCTCCTTGGTGGTGTGATGGTTGGCTCGAACGACTTTCTCTTCTGGTTGCAATGGGTGTGTAACGTGGATTGAGTAGGGCAGCTTGCCTTTGATCCGTTTGATCGATGGTGAGCCATCAGCGAGCTTCAGTGGAAGCGAACCATTCAGGCTACACCCAAGCTCAGTTTGCAGTTGTTTCTGCCGAGCCTTGTGTTCGCGTTGATAGTTCGGATGTGTTATATGCCACTGCTTCATCTTCGCTCGATGTAATTCTTTTTTGGCCTTCGCCTCGGAAGGCTCGGATACGTTGCTCACGAGTCGCCTCGACGAGGCTCACGCTCACACTCCTCTGTCGTTAAAGTGGCTGTCGCTGAGACAGCTCCGGCCTTCGCTTGCCTGGCCTTTTCTAGTGCCATGAGTTGTTTCTCGGTTGCTTCCCGCTTCGTGGCCGACCCACAGCCGAACCAAGCCGGATAACGAGCCGCAATTGCCCATAGACGGTTTTCGATGGATTGCCTGATCTCCGAAGGCGCCATAAGCACAAAGGCCGGATGAGTCAAAGCTTGTTGGTAGAACTTCTGGGCTAGCGAGTTCAGTCGTTCAGGGAAGGTTAGGTCAACCGAGCTCTCTCGAGCCTTCCTAGGCGAAGGCCGAGCGAGAGCCTCGGCTCGCTGGCGTCGTCGGGATCTTGAGTGTTGGGAACCGGACTTGGCCCGCTCATGGGCGGATAGTGGTTTACAGGACAGGGACATAGTAGAGACTCCGTGAAGGGTGGGGTTACGAATCTAGATAAATCAGTGACTTACAGGGTAGATAACTAGACGACTCGATGAATGGGCCGTGTGGCTGTACGGACGGCTCAAAAAAGAGGCCTGGAGGGCTCGTGAGCCTCGTCGGTCTTCGTCTAGAAGACTCAGGGCGACTCATGCTTAAGACTTTTTTGACAACCAGTTGGTGAACGTGTTTGCTGAAGGGTTGGCGTTGGTTACCGCTAAGTCTGTCTGGAGGGTCTGTGCTCCCGCCTGGAAGATCGGTCCGAAGAAGTCCACCTGCTTGGCGGGCGTCTTGATGTACGGCTTCACGTCGGCAATGCGGTTTGAGTAGGTGGTTCCGAAGGAGCGGATGTTCTCGCTGTGCTGTTGGTTCGCCAGCTTCTGGTTCTCTTTCAGCCGTCCGGTCTCTTCGTTGGCCATGAAGTCGAAGTCAGCGGCGATCTGATCCACGGTTCTGCCAGCGACGCCTCGCTCGGCAGCGGAGGCCATCCCGGTGGCAATGGAGCGATCAGCTTGACGCTGAATGTCCACGGACTTCTGAGCGACCATCTCAAACTCTTGCTGCTGCTGCATCTGCTCCTGGCGGACATGGGTCAGATAATCGTGGGTTGACCGACGACGGTTCTCCTCGATCACGTTCTCTTGTTCGAGACGACGATGCTCCTCAGTAGCGTTGAATTGGGAGGCGGCATCCATCTGACCTTTGATGGACATCGCAGCGGAGGCGCCGGCCATAGCGGCCATGGTTAGAGTGACCGGCTCGCAATGCAGAGCATGTTTTGATAGAGGCGAGCTGGGACCATTGAGGAGTTGGTCAATAAGCCCTGTACGTGTGTTCATGCGTTCACCTGCTCTGTCTCTTTCAGAGTCCTCGTCAGGGACTCGTTCTTGAATTGTTGTCCATCTAGCACAAACTGATTGCGTCTTCCCCGTGTTCCACCGCGAGCTTTGATCTCGTTGAGCAAGTCAGTGACGGCGCTTGGATCGTGCTGCATTTCATCTGCCCAGAGACTAATGACACCTTCAAGCAACAGCGAGAGGCTCGGCTTGTCTGTCAATCTCCACCGCTTTGCAAGCATGGTGTGAATCGTATTTAACTTTTCATGGGCGGCGGGACCGAACCGGATGCTGGTGACTGGTGAGGATTGAGCCTTACCCTTGCGTCTGACTGGATACGAACGATGCATAAGAACTCCACAGGAAGCCACGCTTGAATTATTCAAAGCGGGTGAAAAGAGCTGATGGACACAAGCCCTTCAGGGCGAGGTAAAGGAAACAGAAATGTGTATTACAGATTTGAATTTGAAAGCCCTACCTGGAAGCAGGAGGAGGCACCCAGGCAGGGCTACTGTTTATCTGGCTATAAGGCGCTACATAATCGAATGGCTACTAACGGACACTTGGTGTTTATCGGGCTATTAACGGAGACACAATTATTCTTTAGGACAAAGCATGTTTACTCGGTTATAAGGTGCAACCTAATCAGAACTGTTTAGTCGGCTATAAGGGGCAACCTAATTCAAGTCCGCAAATACAGGGAACCGTTTAATAGGTTACAAGGGGGGCCGTAATTGAACGACCACTAACGGACACTTGGCGTTGATTAGGCTAACAGGTGATGGGTAATTAAACCAGGTGGTTTCTCTGGCTATGAACGGGTACCCAATTATCAACGGATACTAACGGACACTTGGCGTTTAGTGGCTATAAGGCAGTACATAATCGAACGACCACTAACGAGCACTTGGTGTTGATTAGGCTAAAAGGGGCCGGGTATTAAACCAGGTGGCTTCTCTGGCTATAAACGAAGCCGTAATTATTCTTTAGGAAAACCAATACAATTACGATTCGGTTATAAGGTGCCTAATTGAAGTCTCACCTCAAGACCCATATCTCTCAATGAGAACCAGGCCGCACTAGAACACGCGCGACAGGCTCTAAAGAAGACATGAGTCGCTCGGGGACGAGCTCCGTGAGTCGCCCTGAGCCCTTCCCAGGGCGGAAGGGACGAGCTCTGATGCAATCGCGTAGCCGTATCTCTCAATGAACCAAGCCGCATGTTTCCTAATCGCTCGTTCGATCCTCTGCGCAGCATTCCTTGATCTCAGGCGAACCTTCTTCGTAATACAGACCCGCTGAACGGTGATGCTACCGTGTCCATCGTCGTGCGTGTAGTCTTTGAACTCCGCTCGCAACAGAAACCACACCGACCGGCCCACGTTCACGGCTCGCGCGTATGGCGTCTTCAAGGGCTGTGGTCCGTACGTGGTGTATAAGTCTCCGGCGATACCCGCCACAAGGATATCGAGAGCCGTTCGCCTCTTCTGTCTTAAGATCCACGCAAACAGTGCTTGCTGCTTCTGTAGTGGCGTGAGGCTTGGCCAAGACTGATATGCAGGACAGGCATAGGTGGCCCACTCGGTAGCACAATCAAGGAGCATCTGTTCAATCGCTGGATCGTGCTTTCTGACTCGGCCTCGTTTGTTGAGCATGACTTCCTTAACGGCCTTGCGCCATTTCTGCATCGTCCGGCGCTTGACGAGTTTGAAGCCTGGACCACCGTCGCAAATCTGGAATCCACCAGCGGGCTTCAGTCTCTTTCTTTGGATTGGCGGTTGAATTAATCCTGACATAAGTAGTCCTTCTCGATCAAAGACACGAACGCACACACACACACACAGCGTCCGGCTTGATTGGGTGGTTTGAGTGACGGCAAGAACCGCCTCTGAGTCGCTCGGGACGAGCTCTGTGAGTTGAATTGATAGAAATGAACGAAGCTAAACGGTAGCTGCGAGGTAATATGTACGTAATAGGCAGTTGATTGGAGTGGCTATGATCCAGGGCTTACCGAGCCTTCCGAGCTCGCCGGAGCGAGAGCCCAGGCGAAGGCCGAGCGAGAGCCGAGCGCAAGCGAGGGCTTGCCGTAGCACAACTGTAGCTAATCCTGTTATTCGTCCGTCTCAGCGACGGCCAGAGCTGTCTGATAGATATAAAGTCTTCCAGACCTCCCAACGATTCTACATAGTTAGATGTCTGCGTGCCATCTAGCGCCGGGCATTGGTGTCAGTGCTCACCTTCGAAGCCGACACCCCGAAGTCACCATACCCAGGCTGAGTAATACATATGCACCGCGCTGGCTCGGGCCAGATCGCGTTGGCCGACCAAGCCCCACCCCTACCTGTTTTCAGCGAGATACCCCCACGTTTACGCCGTTAGCGCACCCTAACCGGGGGTAGAAACCAAAATCGGCGCCAACATGAGGCTGACAAAAAATTTAGCAAAATTAGTAAGTTACGTTTGCCAGCCTAGTTGCAGATCACTTGCCCGAAGGACGGTTGGCAGAAGCGTGCGGGCTCGCCTGGACCGGGGTAGATCCAATACGACGAAGGACCGGACGGAGGTGCTACAGGCTTAGGCGCGTGGTACTCGTCGATCATCTCGCGATTCTTGCGTAAGGCCTCTGCATTCGACCAGGCATTGTATTGCCTTCGGTCTTCTTCGGCTCCCACAGCATGACGGTTTGTGGGTGACCAATAGCCATGTTGTTGCACACGGCCTGATTCGTCAAAGTAAAAGGGTGAGTCGTCGGCTCTCGCTTGGGAGAGCTCGGCAAGGGCAGAAGCCACAAGGAAGACGACACACACGATGGTGGCGAGCATACGAAGGCTAAAATTGTTCATAGTGAAGCTCCTTACTTATGACTGGGAGACTAGCTTAAGAGAGGGTCGAGTTACTTGCAAATCTGTCTACAGCTGCGCTAAGCTTCTGGTCTACAGTTTCTCCTAAGTTGGCAGGATGGTTGGGGAAGTTTTGGCGGAATTTCGTTATCCGCGCTACGTCCCGCCTTCGGCACCATCGGTTTGAACTTCTTCGGCGATCTCACCTCAAATCATCCAGGCCACATGGATCTAGACTTTCAGCCCTATCTCATAGGACACTGGCGCAGCCCTGTGCCTATTCTCACACGCCTGAATGACAAGCGATGAGATCGCCTCATCCCAAACTGCCACCTGCCGACTCTATCGGGCTCGCATCATTCGTTCTCGTGACCTCAACGCGTTTTCAATCGGGTGTGTCCGTTACCCGGCAAGGAATCTCACATGATCTCTACCAGTAACCTATCTGTGTTGGATCTGCTGCGCAGGCGGATTGCCGATCTATCGCGTGAACTGGCCGAACGGGACAGTGTGTTGCACGAACGCACTCGGCACCTTCGTGTTGCGCAGTCTCTGGCTCATCTGGGTAGCTGGGATTGGGAGATCGAGAGCGGCGAGGTTCGATGCTCGCATGAGTTGTATCGCATCTTCGGCCGTGATCCTGGTGTGCACCACATGACCTTTGAGGTCTTTGTCTCGGCACTTGTGCCGGGCGATCACGACCGAGTTGTCGCTGCCATCAATGATGCTTTGGGAGGGAAGGCACCGTACGATGTGGAATATCGAATCGTTCGACCGAATGGCGAAGCGCGGACGATTCATTGCCGCGGCGAGGTCTTACGAGACGACAAGGGCAAGCCCTGTCGGATGTCCGGCTCTGTCCTGGACATCACGGAGCGGAAGCGCACTGAGGCGATGTTGCGCTCCTCGCAAGAAAAGCTGAGGCAGGCCCTCCAAGCGTCGGGTATTGGACTGTGGGATTGGAATACTAAAACGAACGATGTGATCCTTTCGGAGGAGTGGAAACGCCAGCTTGGGTACGAGGAGACGGAGCTCTCTGACGCATTCGAGACGTGGGAAGCGCTGCTGCACCCAGCTGATCATGGCCGCGCCCTCGCGTATCTGCAGGATTACGTGCGTGATCGCCAAGGAGAGTATCGGCAGGAGTTTCGTCTGCGGCACAAGGACGGGACCTACCGATGGATCGAAGCCCGCGCCTCATTTGTGGCGGAAACAGACGGTTCCCAGGTCCGCCTCCTTGGTTCGCACACCGACATTACAGAACGCAAACGGATGGAGGAGGCGGCACGTGAGAGCGAAGACCGGTATCGAACGTTGGTCGAACTTTCACCGTCCGGGGTCTTTGTGTTCTCTGAAGGACGAACCGTGTATGTCAACCACATGGGAACTCTGATTTTAGGAGCGGGAGATCCAAAGGAGATTCTCGACCGACCGATGCTCAGCTTGATCCATCCGGACTATCGTCACGATGTTCGTGAAAATGTGAGACGGTTGCTCACCGGAGGAGCTTCCGTCCATAGTGCGGAACGAACATATGTAAAAATGGATGGCACCTCGGTCCCGGTTCAGGTTGAAGCCGCACGGATCATGTGGAACGGCAAGCCCGCCATTCTTGGCTTGATTTCCGATGTCACCGATCGTAAGCAGGCGGAAGAGGCGTTACGTGCCAGCGAGGAGCGGTTTGCCAAGGCGTTTCAGGCCAGCCCCCACCCGGTTGTGATCAGCGAGCTGGATACGGGTCGGGTCGTTGATGTCAATGAGGCCGCCTGTCAGTTGCTGGGCTATCGCAAGGAAGACGTTCAGGGACGTACCACGGCAGAGATAGGAGTCTGGCAGTCTGCCGAGGAACGAACACGGTTTGTGAACTTACTGAAACAGGCGGGGTCGGTCCGCAACGCGGAGGTAAAACTGCGGAGCAAGAACGGCGAAGCCCGCCAGTTCCTCCTGTCGTCGGAGCTGATCGAGTTACATGGCAAGCAATGCAGCGTGACGGTTGGGGATGATATCACCGATCGAAAACGGACGGAAGACGAGTTGCGCCGATCCCATACCTTCTTGCGGCAGGTGATCGACGCCGACCCGAACTTTATCTTCGCCAAGGATCACGAAGGACGTTTTACGATGGCCAATAAAGCGGTCGCCGATTGTTACGGTACCACCGTGGAGAACCTCATCGGCCAGTCAGACGCTGATTTTAATCCCAACTGGGAAGAGGTTGAGTTTTCTCGTCAGAAGGATCTCCAGGTGATCAATTCCTCGCAAGAATGCTTTATCGCCGAGGAAAAGATCACAGATTGGTCTGGAAAGACACGCTGGTTACAAACCGTCAAGCGGCCGATTATTGATGCCCATGGTCAGACCCACATGGTGCTTGGTGCGGCGACTGATATCACCGAGCGGAAGCAGATGGAAGAGATGCTCCTGCAACGTGAACAGGACTTGAGCGCGGCGCTTCAAGAACGAGAGCGCATCAGCCGGGATCTCCATGACGGGATCCTCCAATCGTTGTATGCCGTCGGGCTCGGTTTAGTGGCATGTCAACCGTTGATCAGGCAACAACCGGAACCCATCGCCGAAAAACTCCTAGCGACACTCGATCAGGCGATCGGGCAACTTAACCAGGTGATGAGAGAGGTTCGTAACTTCATCGCGGGTCTCGAGTCTCACCTCATACAGGGAGGCGATTTCTCGACGGCCCTACGGACCATGGTCCATTCCATGGGGGCCGCCGATTCGGCCAGATATCGGGTGCGGATCGATGATGCAGCCGGCCGTCATATCTCGACCGAACAGGCGGTCCACATCATGAATATCGCGCGGGAGGGATTGAGTAACTCACTCCGTCACAGCCATGCCACCCGCATTACCTTGTCATTGCGACAGCATATTGGTTCAGTCTGTCTAGTCATTACGGACAATGGTGTCGGATTTAGTCCAAGCTCAGTCCGTAGTGCCGGCCATGGGTTGGCTAACATGGCGGAGCGGGCCCAAAAAATCGGTGGCTCTCTCACTATCAGATCGGAGCCTCACAAGGGGACAAGGATTCTGCTCGATCTTCCGAAGGGCACCAATTAAGAACGCTTACTGACACGCTTGTTTAAGGCGTGGAGGGGAAGGTCGTGCGGGCTCACGTCATGTCTTCGGCACCATCGGTTCCCACCCACCCCAGGCACCCTCATCCGTGAAGGCCCTGGGCCATTCGGATCTAGACTTTCATCTACTTCCGTAGGAGACTAGCCCCTCATTGGGACCTTTTCTTAAGAATCCGTAGCCGAGATTTGGGGCGAAGGATTATTCTTGGCGAAAGCCATTCTTGATCAGTGTTTTGCGGTATGAGGCCGGTCACTCCAGTGAGCCGAGCCATTCTCGCCCTCTTGTCGATTTCGTGCAGCAAGGAGCCCAATCATGAGTGCGACAAGCCATCCTCCCGAACTCGATCTGTTGCGGAAGCAGGTCGCCGACTTAGCGCGTGAGCTGACAGAGCGGGACCAGGCCCTTCGCCACCAAAATCGACAGATGGACGGCGAGCTACAAGACCTGCGCGAGGAATCAGAAATGCTTCGAGCTATCGTGGCCGGTACCGCAGCGGAGACCGGCGAGGACTTTTTTCAAGCCTTAGTGCGTCATCTGTGTTCAGTGTTTAGTGTGCAGTATGCCATTGTCGGAGAGGTTCAATCCTCGGCCGTGAAAAGAATTCGCACCATTGCGGTCTCGTCAGGAGGCTCACTCGTCGAGAATTTCGACTATCTCCTCGCCGGCACCCCCTGCGAAATAGCATTGAAGCATTCTTTTGCGTGCTTCGACCAAGACGTTCGAGCCTCGTTCCCAGCATGTGAACGATTGGACCAGCTGAGTGTCGAGAGTTATTGTGGGGTACCGCTCAGAGCGAAAGACGGGACGGTTATTGGCCTGCTCGCGGTGATGGATACCACGCCGTTGCGTCATGCCCAACGACTGAAATCGCTCATGACCGTTTTTGTGCCACGTGCGGGAGCCGAACTCCAGCGACGGCAGATTGAAAACGAGCTCCGTCATCGGCAACGTCATCTGATCGAGTCCCAGGCTCTGGCACACTTAGGAAGTTGGGATTGGGAACTATGGAGCGGAAATGTCTGGTGGTCGGATGAACAATATCGGCTCTTGGGCCACGAACCTGGAACCATTCCGGCCACCCACGATACCTTCTTGCGGGCCGTCTATCCGGATGATCGAGGCGACGTGCAGAGAGCGATCGACGCAGCGCTGGCAGGGCGGGCTCGGTTCGATATGGAATGTCGGATTGTCCGTCCAAACGGAGAGATCCGCGTCATCAGCTGCAGGGGCGAGGTATTCCGAGACCGCGGCGACCAACCTATTTCCATGTCCGGCAGCATGCTCGATATCACAAACCGACAGCGAGTCGAGGAGGCGCTACGGACCTCTCAGGAAAAGCTTCGACAAGCTCTGCAAGCCTCAGGTACTGGGTTATGGGATTGGAACACGGACACGAACGAGGTGGTGTTTTCCGAGGAGTGGAGGCGCCAGCTCGGATACGAGCGAACGGAACTTTCAGGTTCCTTTGAGACCTGGGCAAGCCTTCTTCACCCGGAAGATCGCGATCGAGCGATGGCGTATGTGCAGGATTATTTGGCTCATCGGAAGGGTGAGTATCGGCAGGAATTTCGCTTACGACATAAAAACGGGACGTATCGATGGATCGAAGCACGAGCCTCGTTTGTCACGGAGGCCGATGGCAGACGAATTCGGCTGCTCGGTTCCCATACCGATATTACCGATCGCAAGCAGATGGAGGAGACGGTACGAGAGAGCGAAGAACGCTATCGAACGCTGGTCGAACTTTCTCCTTCCGGTGTGTTCGTCTTCTGTGAGGGACGGACGACCTATATCAACCACACGGGTTCCGTTCTCTTGGGTGCCCGGGACGCGCAGGAAATTCTGAACCGACCGACTTTTGATTTCATCCATCCCGACTATCATCAGGAAGTGCGCGAGAATGTCACACGACTGCTGAGCGGCGGAGTCTCCGTCCATAGCGCAGAGCGGATCTACTTCAAGTTGGATGGAACACCGATTCCGGTTCAGGTCGAGGCGGCACGGATCATGTGGAATGGCAAGCCCGCTATTCTCGGTCTCTTTTCCGATATCACCGAGCGAAAAGAGGTTCAAGAGGCCGTCGCAGCTCTCAATGCCTCGCTGGAACGACAGGTGTGCGACCGGACGGAAGCGTTGCGCCGGAGCGAAGAGCGCTTTCGACAGTTCTTCGATAACGCACCGAACATCACATGCCTGAAGGATCACGACGGTCGGTATCTGTATACCAATCGCCGGTTCGACGAAGCCTTCGGGTTTTCTTCAGGCGTGGCGTTAGGAAAGACGGATGAGGAGCTGTTTTCATCTGAGCAGGCCGCTCAGTTTCGATCACATGATCGACAAGTGTTGACCAGCGGCCGAGGACAGGAATTCGAGGAAGTTACAGAACAGGCAGACGGGCTCCATACCAGTATCGTGGTGAAATTCCCCGTCGTTGATGCTGCCGGTCATCTCTCCGCCGTTGGGATCATTGCGACTGACATTACAGAGCGGAGGCAAGCCCAGGATGCGTTGCGAGAGAGCCAGGCGCGATTCCAGCAGTTTGCCGAGTCAGTCGGCTCCGCATTTCTGATCGCGGACATGTCACCGGGCGAAATGGAAGTTCTTTATGTGAACGCGGCGTTCACGTTCATCTGGGGTATTGAACGAGAGGAAATCTGTCGAAACGGGTCTCTGTGGTTCGACTCAATCCATCCGGAGGACCGGGACCGGGTCGAGACACACCATGATCGATTTCTTGCCGGCGGGACAACCGCGGTTTTTTATTGTGAGTACCGAATCGTAGGGCGAGATGGCTACATCCGCTGGATCGCCGACCGACGAGTACGGATGGCTGGGTTGGAGAATAGGATTGCGTGTATTGCAGAGGATATTACAACTCACAAGCAACAGCTTGCGCTCATGAAGCAAACAGAAGCGGTCGGCAAGATCGGGGGATGGGAGCTGGACATTGTGACCAACCGTCTCCGGTGGAGCGAAGAAACGCACCGTTTGCACGACACGACGCCGGACACATACAGCCCGACGGTGGAAACCGCCTTGAAGTTCTACACGCCCGAGAGTCGCCCCCTCATATCAGAAGCGCTGGGAAAAGGGATCACCCATGGGGTGTCGTGGGACCTCGAGTTGGAACTCATCACGGCCATGGGGCGGCAGATTGCGGTGCGGGTTGCCGGCATGATCGATGTCATCAACGGAAGAGCCGTTCGAGCCTACGGAACGTTCCAGGACATTACCCAACGCAAGCGAGCTGAGGAGGCCCTCCGGCAAGCGCATGATGAATTGGAGCGCAAGGTCATCGAGCGTACGGCCGAATTGCAAGCCAGTGAGGAGCGCTACGCGCGTGCGACCGCCGTCGGCAAGGTCGGAGTGTGGGAGTTGGATGTTGTAACCGGCCAATATCATGGGGATGTCAATTTGAAAGCTCTCTTCGGCTATGGGTCAGAAGAACTTTCATCCAATCCCTTTGCTTGGTTGGACTTGGTCCATCAGGACGATCAGCCGATCGCCATGAAGAACTGGGACTTGGTCCAAAGCGGAGCAGCTGAAGAGTGCCACTACGAGCTTCGCATGGTGAGGAAAGACGGCCTCATTATCTGGACCGATGTGCGATGCCATGCTGTTCGGGATGCTAATGGACGACTGACGCGCCTGATCGGTGCAACGGTCGATATCACCGAGCGCAAGGAGGCGGAGCTGGCACTGCGGGCCAGCGAGGAACTGTTTTCGAAAGCGTTCCGGTCCAGCCCTGACCCAATGATCCTCGTGGAGCTTGACTCAGGCCGGTGGCTCGATGTCAATGACGCCTGTCTCGCCGCTCTTGGATATCAACGAGAGCAGGTGGTCGGGCGAAAGGGGGACGAAGTGGAGCATTGGCTGACGCCGGATGATCAGATCCGCTTCATTGAGAGATTGCTCCGGGATGGCTCGATCCGCAATTTCGAAGCGGTGTTTCAGGCGGCCTGCGGTGAACGACGCGATTACCTCGTGTCTGCAGAACGGATCGAATATCACGGAAAATCTTGCATGATCACACTCAGCAAAGACATTACTAAACGCAGGCAGGCAGAACAGGCCCTCTGGAAGAGCCAGCAGGCTATTCGAGCGCTTCACGATATCTCGTCGGCCCAAGGCCAGTCATTCAAAGAGCGGGTTGAGGCGCTGCTCCAACTCGGCTGCCGCATCTTTGAACTTCCGATCGGGATGGAGACCGTTGTCAGGGGGGAAGAGCTAGAAGTCAAACAGGTGAACGCACCAGATACGATTTTCCACCAGGGCATGCGCGTGTCTTTGGACAAAACATACTGTGCTGAAACTCTACGCCAAAAGGGGCCGATAAGTTTCGAACACGCCGGAGCTTCGGCAGATTGGACGCGGCATCCAGCCTATGCCGCGCTGAAGTTGGAATCGTATATCGGTACTCCAATCAATGGAATCGAACGTACCTACGGGACGTTGTGTTTTGTGGGCCTGGAACCTCGCGCAAAAGGCTTTACTGAGTCTGAAAAAGATTTCGTTCAACTCATGGCGCGGTGGCTGGGTGGTGAGCTGGACCGTCAAGCGGCGCTGGACGACCTGCGTGAAAGTGAAGAACGATTCTCTAAAGCGTTCCGCACAAGTCCCCATCCAATCAAGATTACGGAGGTGGCAACGGGCCGCTGTATCGAGGTGAATGACGCCTGTTTGCAAGCGTTCGGTTTTCGTCGCGAGGAAGTGATCGGAAACACCACGTTGATGCTCGGGATCTGGCCGAATCTCGAAGATCGAGCGCGGGTCATCGAGCGTTTGAAAGCCGGGCAGCAGGTGCGCAACATGGAGGTTGCTTTAAAGACCAAATCGGGTGCGTTGCGCTACTTTCTGGCCTCCGCTGATCTCGCGGAACTCAACGGAACGTTATGTGTGGTGACCGTCGCGAACGACATCACGGATCGAAAGCACGCGGAGGAGGCATTGCGACTCAGCGAAGAGCGGTTTGCCAAGGCATTCCGAGCCAGCCCCCATCCGGTCGTCATCAGCGAGCTTGACACCGGTCGAGTGGTGGATGTCAATGATGCTGCCTGTCAGATGTTCGGCTATTGTAAAGAAGAGGTTGTGGAGCAAACGACATTGCAGATAGGGCTCTGGCATTCCGTGGAAGAACGAGCCCGATACCTTGATCTGTTGAAGCGACAGGGATCGGTCCGCAACGTAGAAGTGAGGCTGCGGAGCAGAAACGGCGAGGTCCGCCAGTGCCTGCTGTCGTCAGAAGTGATCATGCTGAACGGCACGCAATGCTCTGTCACCGTCGGAGATGATATCACCGAGCGCAAACGCATGGAGAAAGCGCTGCGGCTGACCCAGTTTTCTGTGGACCAGGCAGTGGAAGCGATCTTGTGGCTGGATCCGACCGCTCGGATCTTCAACGTCAACGATACCGCGTGCCGAATGTTGGGGTACTCTCGGCCGGAGCTGACATCGATGACGGTACACGACATCGACCCTAACTTTCCAATCGAACGATGGGCGGAACATTGGGATCACGTGAAGGAACAGGGAGCATTGGCGTTCGAGGCGAAATATTGGTCGTCCACCGGCCACGTGTTGGAGATGGAGGTGACGTTCAACTATCTGCAGTATGACGGGAAGGAGTACGGCTGTGCGATCTTGAGAGACATCGGAGAACGCAAACGAGCCGAAGCGGAACTTCGCCGCTCCCACACGTTCTTGCGACAGGTCATCGACACAGACCCAGGCCTCATCTTTGCCAAGGATCGTGAAGGGCGTTTTGCGATGGCCAACAAGGCGGTCGCCGATTGGTACGGAACCACGGTGGATGATCTGGTCGGGAAGTCAGATGCTGACTTCAATTCCAATGCGGATGAGGTGGAGTTTTTCCGAGAAAACGATCTTGAGGTGATGAATTCCGGGCAGGATCGATTCATACCGGAAGAGAAATTCACTGATGTCCAGGGACACACTCGTTGGTTGCAGACCGTCAAACGGCCGATTTTCGATGACGATGGGCGGGTTCATATGGTGCTTGGCGCGGCGACCGACATTACCGAGCGCAAGCGAATGGAAGAGATGTTGCTGCAACGCGAGCGAGACTTGAGCGCCGCACTCCAAGAGCGGGAGCGGATCAGTCAGGATCTCCATGACGGGATTCTCCAGTCGTTGTACGCGGTGGGCCTTGGACTAGAGGGTTGTAAACCGATGATCAAGCAACAGCCGGAACCTGTCGCGGCTAAATTTGTGGCCACACTCGATCAGACGATTGGACAACTCAATCACGTGATGGGAGAGGTTCGTAATTTCATCGCAGGCCTTGAATCTCACGTGATCCAAGGCGGTGATTTTCCGACCGCTCTCCGGACCATGGTCCGGACGATGTCCAGCTCCTCTCGGGCGAACTGTTTGATACGGATCGACGAGGCGGCAGCACGCCGCCTGTCAGCGGAACAGGCACTTCATATCATCAATATCGTTCGGGAAGGCCTCAGTAATGCATTGCGCCACAGCCGAGCCACACGGATCGTGGTATCACTCCGAGAACTCGTCCGCACCATTCGTCTCACCATTCGCGACGATGGCATCGGGTTTAATACCCGGTCGGCTCAGGGCGTTGGTCATGGGTTAGGCAACATGGCGGCCCGGGCTCAAAAGGTCCGGGGATCGTTCGCCCTTCAATCGAAACCATGGAAGGGGACAAAAATCTTACTCGATCTTCCAAAGGATGGTCACTATGCTCACAACTAAAACGCAAGTTCAAACCGTTCGTGTACTGCTGGTCGACGATCACGAAGTGATTCGCGTGGGGCTTCGGACTGTTCTGGCTCAAAACCAGGGTATCACCGTGGTGGGGGAAGCCGGTACGATGGCTGATGCCATCCTGCAGACTCAGAGGATGAAACCCGACGTCGTTTTGATGGATGTGCGTCTTCCGGATGGTTCCGGTATCGATGCCTGCCGAGAGATTCTGGGGGCTCTTCCCGCCACTCGGGTCATTTTTCTGACGTCCTATGCAGACGACGATTCAGTGCTCGCCGCAGTGCTCGCCGGAGCTCATGGTTATGTCTTGAAGGAAATCGACTCGCCGGGATTGCTGGAAGCCATCCGTTCGGTCGCCAAGGGACAATCCATCTTAGACTCGACCGTCACCGAACGAGCTCTAAGGTGGTTGCGAGGAGTTCATGATCTACCGGCCACTCCAGGTACGGACCAGCTTTCCCATCAGGAAGAACGAGTCGTGGCATTAGTGGCGGAGGGAAAAACCAACAAGGAAATCGCTGTTGCACTCGGGCTTAGTGACAAGACTGTGAAAAACTACCTTGCAAATGTCTTTCAGAAGCTTCGCATCACACGCCGCGCACAGGCCGCCGCCTTCTTCGTCAAACGGCAAGCCTGATGAAGCAACATTCGGCTCTAGTATTCTAGAGACAAAATTCTCGTTGTGTTACGACCTTCATCTCTAGGCATCTTCCCTCGCTTCGTATAGTCTCACCCTGGGTAGTTGTAGTTATACGTACACGGTGTGTACCGACCGGGAGGTTGTACCGCATGACTGCTGCTTTCCTCCTCGTGTTGTTCTTGCTCACGGGTCTTTCAATCTGGATCGCAATTAGACAGCACCAAGAGAATGCGCTACAGGCAAGGGTTATCGAGGCGACGAATTGCGGCATCCTTGTGACGGATGCGACGCTGCCCCATCATCCCATCATTTATGCGAATCCCGCGTTCCTGTTGTTGACCGGCTATGCAGAGTATGAGGTACTTGGTCAAACAACGGCGATACTGAACGGTCCCGAAACCGAGCGCGGATCGATCGAAAAACTCGCGTTGGCTCTCCAAGACGGACGGGCTTGCCGCGTATCATTGCGACAGTATCGCAAGAACGGGACGTCGTTGTGGAATGAGGTGACATTGTCACCGATGGAGGATCGGACGGGGCGTGTACGGTCGGTGGTCTGGGTAATGAGCGATGTCTCCCACCGCCAGCAGGCGGGAGCCGAACTTCAGAAGATGCCTTCTCCAATGTTTTTGTGCGATGTCGCCTTAGAAGGTATGCTTGTAATGACCGCATCCGAGATTGTGTATATTAACCGGGCTGGTTTGACTATCCTCCGCGCTACTTCGGCCGAACAAATGATCGGCAGCCCGTGTTTGGACATCGTGTACTATGAGCTGCAGGAGGTCGTACGCCTATGGATTGCGCAGACAGTGGGATCACGTCATTCGAACAGCCGACTGGAAACGAAGTTCGTACGATTTGATGGGCAGGAAGTTGTTGTTGTACTGTCTGTGGCTCCAATCATGTGGGATGGGAAAGAATCCGTTCTGGTCTGTTTTTCTGACAATTCTGTCCGGCAACCAATGGAAATGGAATCCCCCAACAGCCGCAATCAGCCCGGTCAAGCCCACGCTATTGCGGATCATGACTGGGGATGGGCAAGCGGCAATGGCGCTGAGATTTGGTCGGAAGAGCACTATCGTGTTCTTGGATACGAGCCGGGTTCGGTGCCGCCAACCTATGAGACCTTTAAGAAGGCTCTCCACCCAGAAGACCTCGAGCGTGTGCTCACCTTGGTCGAGGAAACGTTTACCTCGGATCGCCCATATGATGTCGAATGTCGAATAATCCAGCCTGGTGGTGATATTCGATTTGTCCGTTGCCGTGGCGTGCTCATACGAGGTTCCTCCGACCAGCCAATTCGGATGTCTGGAACGATTGAGGACATCACCGACTACAAGCTGCTTGCTACGATGGCAGAAGAACGAGACCTTCAATTGAAGACGGTCCTGGAGTCGGCCCCCAACGGTATACTCCTGGTTCGCCAAGATGGCACCATCTCTCTTGTCAATAGCCATGTCGAACGAATGTTTGGGTATGTTCGTGAAGAGCTGCTCGGTCGACCTGTCGAGTGCTTGCTGTCAACTCGAGAGCGCGAGGAGCAGCGGGAAGCACGTGCTGCCTGTCTCTCATGCGCTGGCTCAGGTCCCATGGACGTCGGTCGAGAATTGCATGGACTTCGCAAGGATGGTTCGGAGTTCCCGATCGAAATCCGGCTGCATCCTGTTGATCAGTCCAAGGGAAGGACGATCATTATGACCATGAGCGATCTCACGGCTCGGCAGCAGATCGAACAGGCGCTCAAGGACATCAAGACTCGATGTGATCTTGCAGTCCTGGCGGGACAGGTGGGGGTCTTTGAACATGATCACCGGACGAACAGTCAAATCTGGTCGCCGATCTTGCGCGAGATCTATGGGATCGGCACGAATGAATCGCCTTCTCTCGATCGTTATCTGGAACTGGTTCACCCCGGTGATCGAGAGAGGATGCGCGCCACGGTCTTACGCACCTCCGAGGGGACGCACACAGTTGAACACAGACTGATCCGGCCGAATGGAGCTGTGCGGCACATCAGTCTTCGAACCTTGACATGGTTTGAAGGGGAGGGGAGCAAGCAGCGACCCAAGCGCACGATTGGGATGGTTGTCGACATCACAGATCACGTGAATACCTCAATGGTGATCCGAGTCGTGGAGGAGATGGAAACCATGAGGGGCTTGACTGGTGGTATTGTCCATGAGCTTAACAACAGTCTTACCGCAGTACTGGGCTTCAGCGAGTTGGCACTGGCCCTGATTCCAGCCGAAACCAAAGCTCATCGTCATGTCAACCAAGTCATAGCCGCCGGGCGAAAAGCCCGCGAGGTGGCTCTTAGGTTTCGCCGCACCTTGGACCACGCTTCGTCATACCAGGTTGCCAGGACGGTGTCGATCAATGCCGACCAGGAACCATCAGCGTTATCCGTCGAGGTCTCGGATGCCGTTGGTCCTCGTCGTTGACGATCAGGACCAAGTTCGTCGGCCCATTCGAAAAACTAAGATTCTCCTTGAAGTGGTCGCTTCGGAAATGAACAACTAACCGTACTCATCCTGCGCGCTATTCCTCCCGGTTGACATCACTGTGCGGTCCCGTCAGACTCCGCTTTTTGGCGTGAGTCCTATCGTCTTCATGAAACTGCTGAATCTCTTACTTGGTACTGCGGTCGCTACTGTCGGATTCTGGCTGATCTGGGGAAGTGTTTCGCCGTTCGTCGTCCTCGGGTGGGCTTTCGTCGTGGGACTATTTCTATGGGTGAAGGCGGAGTCGATCTCAAAAGTATGGGCGTGGTCTACCCTGTTGCTCGGCCTGGAAAGCTTTGTATGGCCGATTGTGGTGATGGTGCAACTCAAGGGAACGTCGGACACAGTGCCTGAATCTGAAATGGGAACGATTCTCTCCGCCGTCGTCCTAGGGCTCTTCTCATCAGTGTTTTGGGTATCGTTTGCTTACGGGTTGTTCAATCGATCCCGAACAGCTGATTCCATACCGTCCAACGAGCGCCCAGCCGCATTATCGGGGTCGAAGTCGACGAAGAAGGCAAAAAAAACAGCTTAACCTTGTCCAGTTTCAACAGGGTCTATATCGATGGTAAACTTGATCCGTCCTTTTTGGTACTCTCGCTCTAAGCGCTCCACAGAATCATGGACTCGACGACTCAGTATCCTATGATCACTTGCTTTGACCAACATGCGGTGATGGTAGTGTCGGAGCCGCGTGCTCATGGCCTGGACCGGCCCTAACACAACGAGAGGCTCCTGATCAGAGGCAATCTGACCGAGATCCATGGCCCATCGCTTCGCGGCTTCTTCAACACGCTCACGATTCTTTCCGGTTACCGAGAGCTCCGCCAGATGGCATACCGGCGGATAGGAAAGAAGCCGACGCGTCCCAAGCTCTTCCTCGTAGAATCGATCAGGGTTTCCTGATAGCAGAGCTTGGACGGCATGATGGGTGGGAAAGCGTGTCTGGACAATGACTCGACCTCCTGCCGATGCCGGGGAGGCCAAGTCTGCGGCATCGATCAGGAGCTGATAGGTCCGCTCGGCGGATCGAAAATCGGAGATGTGCAGCTCGGAATCTGCTTGAAGAATCCCTACCAATCCATGTTGAGGCAGTGGATCTCGGCGAAAGAACGCTTGCGTCCCGATCAGGATATCCCAGGCCCCAGACCTCGCGGACTCCCACAACGGGTGGGCGGAATCCGGTCGACGGAGCGTATCGCCGTCGATCCGTGCGATCTTGGCGTGTGGAAACAAGCGACGAGTTTCGGTTTCAATTCGCTCAGTGCCGTCTCCTAAGGGGCTTATATGGGATGCACGGCACACCGGACAGGAATCCGGTAATCCGTCCGAGCTGCCACAGTAGCGGCAAGTGAGCCGACCGGCGTCCCGATAGTAGGTGAACGGTACGGCACAGGAGACACAGCGAGGCACCCAGCCACAATCTCGACATACCAAGGTCTTTGCGTACCCTTTTCTATTGAGAAAAAGCAGTACTTTCGCATCCATCTCAAGCGCTTCCTGCATGGCTGAGATCAGTTTCTGGCTGAATAGGGTTCTCCCCGACTCCTTGCGGAGGTCAACGAGCTCGATCCTCGGTCGAAGCCCGGCATTGCGTTGAACGTCGTGGTGCTCGGCTGCAGCGTCGAATTTTGACTCAAGAGATGGATGCGCTGAGGCAAGGACGAGCAGAGCGCGCTCACGCTCAGCCCTCATGCCCGCGACCTCACGGGCATGATAACGAGGCTCCTGAGGTTCTTTGAGGGCGGTATCCTCCTCCCCTTCCACCCAGATCAGTCCAATCGATTCGATGGGCGCGAAAATGACGGAGCGAGTTCCTACGACAACGGATGGAATTGAATGATGACTCTGTTCCAATCGGTCGGACCCGGAAGACGCGTGCGCGAGGGTAATCTGAACCCCCGTGAGAGTTGAGAGGAGCTGCCTGAGCCACAATGCTCTTGCGATCTCGCCGGTAATCACAATGGTGGATCGCCTCAGTGAGTGCGCCTGTTGAATGGCGTCGGCAAGCCTTCTGATTCGGTCTGGCCATGGAGCCTGCAGGACGAGTTTCCGCATGTGGTTGCTTTGAAGACATTGGCTAATGTGAGCTCTCCAAGATACATCTGAGTCCGGAAGGGTCTGATAGAACAGAGCGGTATCCATCCGTGCTCTGTCACTGTGTTCATTCGCTACCGCCTTCACCGGCCGTTTCCGCTCATTGACGTTGGGGTTGTCTGGAGCGACGCGAGCTAGCCACGACCTCTTGATGAGTGCATCGACCATCCGTAGAGTGGGAGTTCGTTGAGTCAGATGCAGAGTCGACGACAGGATTCCCGTCGTTCGACGGGCAATTCGCTGAAGAGTTGGTCGCAGGTCGTCGGGGCAACTGCCGGTTGCCAATGCGAGACGCCCCTCCGGAGTAACAATGTACCGGTATCGAGTGGGGGAAGTCAGGCGCGTTGCGAATGGGGAAGATACAAGTCGAAGACATTGCCCCCAGGGCGCAACATAGTGGGTAGCGATGTCGCGGGATAGCTGGAGCAGCTTGGGGGGCAGCAACGGATTTTGTCCGTCCTGTACCAGAGAAGAGATCTCCTTAAGAGAAACGGCCCTTATCTCGGTCGGAAGCTCATGGGCCAGTGAAACGACCGCTCCTTCCAACACCACGCGTCCAAATGGGACTAGGACGCGGCTTCCGACGCTAATGACTTGAGCTAAGGTGGGGGGGACTAGATAGGTGAAAGACCGTTCGATATGACGTGGAACAATGACATCCGCATAGAGTATGTCCCTTCGCCTAACGGCGGTCGAATTCCCATCGAAATCCATCCCGCATTCTATCAGTGGATAACAACGAAGAACACCGGGTATGTCGGCATACTCGATGAAGGGGGGTCGCGTGATGATTCTAGCTAAGACAGGGACTCAGCGTTCGCTGAGTCCCTGGTTTCTGTGAGGTTAGTCCTCTGCTGTCCCACTAGCTGGTTGTTGAGGCAGATCTTGCTTGTCAGTGTCTGTCGTCGTTGAGTCACTTGGATCAGAGCCATTCCCAGTGTTTGACTCGCCTCTTCCAGACGTCTGTGAAGAATCGCCCAGCGACAGGGTTCCGGGACGAGCGGAATCGTCTGAATCGGAGAAGGCTGCATTGGCGGGATCCTGTTGGTTGCCGCTATCACGTGCGTTCAGGGTAGAAAAGCTGCCACCCGGAGATTGCACGTGAGTCTCGGCGTCAGGTTTAGGGGCCGAGGTATCAGTGACCGGATTGTACAGGAGAATCTCCACGCGCCGATTTTTCTTGCGACCTTCCTCAACTGAATTCGTGGCCGCTGGTTTGGTGTCCCCAAGCCCCACCGCGCTAAGACGAGATGGCTCCACCCCCCCCTTCTCCAGCAAATACCGAAGGACTCCGTTTGCGCGCACCTTGGACAACTCCAAATTGTTGGGATACCGGGATTTGAGAGAAGGGCCGATCTCCACATTATCGGTATGACCTTCGATTCGGATCAGCCTCGTATCGCTACGGGTCTGCAGGTATGCAATCAACTGATCCAGTACCGCGTAATTTTCAGGTTTAATGGCTGCGTCTCCAGAGTCGTAGCGCAGGAACTTGGCCATTTCATCAAGATTGAGGCGACTCTGACCTGAGTCATCCTTGATTGCCAACTTGCTGGATATCAGATCGGCCGGAATGTCCTGAGCAGCCTGTTGTACCGCAGACAAGTTCTCGCTTGTTGCGACGGGCTGTAGCATGGGTGCGGAAGCCTCGACGAGCTTGAACCGATCTCCTTTCATGACCCGGGTGGTGACCTTAAGGACTTTGGCGACAGCTGTGCGTGGTTCGGTCGTCAGTACCTTGAGTTGGCCGATCTTTCGCGGAGGAAGTCCCGCGCTCTGACGCTGGATATCGAGAAGATCGCCGGACTTCAATCCGTCCTCCCTGCCTCGATCCAGATAAACAACATTCGATTGGGCAACCAGCGTCATGGATCGGTCAGCTTGGAGTTCAACGATCATCCCTTCGAGATCGGACACGCTCTCCACGGGGCCTGGCTCGACATCTGCCGTAGGAGCAACAAACCGCACCACTGGGTCGCCTGGAGAGATAGGTCCGTAGCTGACAACGGCCTCTGCTGTGGTAAGGGCATGATCGGACGCCGTCACCTTCACGACGGCTGATCGATTCACCACAAAACCGAGATATTCTCGAGTGACTGGGTGAAACACCTTTCGAACCCGTCGATACACGGTAAAGAGATCTCCAACCGCCACGTCAGTTGAGTTGTTGAGTTTAAGATAGAGCGAGTCTCGCTTGCCCAAGAGCATTCGATTACCCGAGGACTGATTATCGCCAGTTACCAAATTCACGGTCCCATCGATTGAGGATGTTTTCTGGATGGAACCGTTGGCGAATGCCAGCGCACGATCACCTAACCGAACGGATTCGACCTCTGAAACCTGGGCTTGTACTCCATCGAGTGAGACGTTCATGCTGAGACACAGGATCACGACAAGGCATGCCACGGTTTTCATAGATCGTTCCTTTGGGCTAGAGTCCTTTGGAAAACCATAGCAAAAGGTGCTGCATTGTCAAGAATTTGAGTGTGATTGATCCGAGTTTGACCCACGGTTTCTCTCAGTGTTACCGTGAGATCTACGAGAGGCTGGCGGGTACTCTCCCTCAGAATCCTCTCGGAGCGATGAAGCCATGAATGGTCGTAAGAAACCCGTGTCTCTGTCTAAGGAGTTCAACCCGATGGATCGCATCGAGACGCAGATCCACCGGCGCCGAAAGATCAAGGTTTTTTCTCCCCTACAAATCGAATGGGATTGTTTTCAGTCATCCAGGACCAAGCTTTCGCAAATCGATCCAGACATCGAATGGGAACCCGCGTCAGATGCCTGAGTTTATGCCGTACAAGGCCATTGACACACTCTCAGCCGCGACACCACTCCTGGTCCTTTCTTGCTAGGGCTTTCGGGTCGACCGCGAGCTAGGTCCTTTGTTCTCTTGCTATCCCCGAGAGCTGGGCACTAAGATTCCACGCATCGGGTGGAGAATACTCTTTCCACGTCAATACCTTGTGAGAAAAGTATGGAGATGGACGGAGCTGAAGTTCTTCTGGCGTACTTGACCAAGTTCTTCCCGATCCTTCTGTTTATTTTTGTAACCTTGGCGTTTGGAATGGTGACTTTGCTGATCAGTTATTTCGTTCAACCTCGGTACCCGGAACCTGAAAAATTAACGACCTACGAATGTGGGTCCGAACCATTTTCCGATGCGCGCATGCCATTCCCTGTCAGGTATTACATTTTTGCGATGCTGTTTGTCATTTTTGATATAGAGGTCATTTTTCTCTATCCGTGGGCGGTTGTTTTTAAGAAGATCGGGGTCATTGGGCTCGTCGAAATGATGATCTTTATCGGCCTTTTTGTCGTAGCATATGTCTATGCCTGGCGAAAAGGTGCGCTGGAGTGGGATTGAGGATGGTATGGGGCTGATTCAGCTGGGGCGATATGAAAAAGACGGGGCCCCGGACATCATCACGGGGTCCCTGGAAAAAGCTGTCAATTGGGCAAGGAAAGGTTCCCTCTGGCCTATGACTTTCGGCCTCGCATGCTGTGCCATTGAGATGATGGCTGCCGTTTCTTCACGGTACGACATGGACCGGTTCGGGGCGGGAGTCTTTCGTGGTTCCCCGAGGCAGTCTGACTTGATGATCGTGGCCGGTACTGTGTGCCGTCGGATGGCACCAGTGATTAGAAAAATCTATGATCAGATGCCTGAACCCAAGTATGTGATTGCGATGGGTTCTTGTGCCACATCAGGTAATATTTATGACAGCTATCCCGTTGTGCAGGGAGTGGACCGATTCATTCCCGTCGATATTTATGTGCCTGGCTGTCCTCCGACTCCGGAAGCCCTGCTTGATGGTATCCTCAAACTACAAGAGCGCATCATGCAAAAGCGCGTGTTTGTGACTCAGCCTGATCAGATCAAGACCAATTTGAAAGTCTGACTGTCGACATGCACCCATTACTTGAGCGTATTCAGCAGGCCTTTTCGTCGGGAATTACCGGCTTGACGGAGTGGCGAGGCGATGTGGCCGTGACGGTTTCGCGAGACAAGCTTAGTGAGGTTGCCCAGTTCCTGCGGGACGATCCGTGGATGGATTTTGACTACATTGTCCACGTCAGCTCCGTGGATTGGCCGGATGATGAAGAACGATTCGAAGTCGTGTGGGAGTTCTACTCTATTCGAAAACGACATCGTATCAGGCTCAAGGCTCGGGTGCCTGAGTCGGATTGCGTGGTTGATTCCTTGACGAACCTTTGGAAAGGCGCCGACTTCATGGAACGCGAAGTCTACGACATGATGGGTATCCGATTCAGAAATCATCCGGATCTTCGTCGAATCCTCATGCCGGATGATTATACTGAAGGGTATCCGCTTCGAAAAGATTTTCCACTACGCGGCAAAGGCTGGCGAGACACGTTTGAATTTCTGGATGAAATTCCGCGATAGGATTCTGAAATTGTATGGCGTTCGAAGACCAAAGAACCACCGTCTATAAGATCGATCCAGAGCATCCGGAAAGCGAGAGCCTTCCGACGCTTCGAACCGAGGAGCTTTTACTCAACATGGGTCCTCAGCACCCCAGCACGCACGGTGTGCTCAAAGTGATTCTTGAATTGGAGGGAGAGCGGCTGGTGAAATCGACTCCGGTGATGGGCTATCTCCATCGTGGAGTCGAAAAGCTCGCGGAAGACGGAACCTACCATCAGTTCATTCCGCATACGGATCGGCTGGACTATGTCTGCGCGATGTACAACAACTTTGCCTACTGTCGCGCTGTCGAAAAACTCTTGAATCTGCAGGTGCCGGAGCGGGCGGAGTATTTACGGACCATCGTGGCGGAAGTTCAGCGTATCATTGGGCACCAATTTTGGCTCAGTGCCCAGGCGCTCGACATCGGGGCCATGACGGTCTTTTTCTATTGTTTTCGGGATCGTGAAATCCTGCTCGATTGGTTCGACGAGCTGTGCGGAGCGCGTCTTACGACCAGTTGGTATCGAATCGGCGGAGTGGAGAGAGACCTGACGCCGGCGTTGATCGACAAGCTCAAACAGTTTTTAGACTACTTCCCACCGAAGATCGATGAATATCAGGTGTTCCTTGAGAAGAACCGCATTTGGATTGGGCGTACGAAAGGGGTTGCCGTCATTTCTGCCGAAGACGCGGTCAATTTTGGGTTGAGCGGGCCAGTGCTCCGAGGGTCAGGGGTGGACTATGATTTACGCAAGTATGAACCCTATAGCGCATATCCAAAGTGTGAGTTCAGTGTGCCGGTCGGGAAAAACGGCGATACCTACGACCGATATTGGATCCGAGTGATGGAACTCTACGAAAGTGTCAAAATCATTCGGCAATGTCTGGAGCAGATGCAGGAAGGGCCAATCATGGCGGATGCCCCGAGCGTGACACTGCCGCCGAAGGAGCGAGTCTTCACCAACTTGGAGGCAATGATCCAGCAATTCAAACTCTTTTCGCAAGGGTTTGATGCTCCGCCAGGCGAAATCTATTGCGGCACCGAGGCACATAAAGGCGAACTGGGTTTTTATATCGTCAGTACGGGAGGTGGAAAGCCATATCGGCTGAAGATTCGTGCCCCATCGTTCGTGCATATGGGCGCCTTCGATCATATGGCTCGAGGTTATATGATCTCGGACGCTTGTACGATTTTCGGCACCTACGATGTTGTGATGGGTGAATGCGATCGATAAAATTGTGTGGTGCAGCATGTGGAGTGGTTCTGCGGAGTTTCATCGGTAGAAGGCAAGGATAAGGAAAGCCGGGACAGGGTGTAAAAGCAAATGGGACTCAAACCCGCGACAAACCCCGATGTTGAAACGGCAGCGATCGAGCTGAGCATCGATGGGAAATCGGTGATGGCTAAGGATGGCGTATCCTTGTATGACGTCATCTCGATGACCGGTAAGATCATCCCGGCGATGTGCTACCACTACACGTTCGATCCGTTCGGCTCCTGCGGGATGTGCCTGGTGATGCAAGAGGGGAAAAAGGCTCCCGTGCGGTCCTGTACAGCCAAGGCGGCGGCAGGGATGGTGATCCGAACGGAGGGAGAGGATCTGTTCCTTGCCCGCAAAAAAGCCGTCGAAAAACATCTCTCGGTGCACCCCCTCGATTGCCCGGTGTGTGACGCAGATGGGCATTGCGAATTACAGGACATGGCCTTTCAGCACGGGGTGACAAACCTGGCCAATGCCAAGCAGAAATTCATCCCGGAAGACACGCGTAGTCCGGTCCTCGATTTCAACATGAATCGTTGCATCGCGTGCGCAGAGTGCATCAACGTTTGCAAAGATGTGCTGATGATCGACGCGTTGCAGTTCATGAAAAAGGGTGGGTTCAATCAGGTCGTCCCTAAAGGCGATCTGGCTCTCGACTGCGAATTCTGTGGAGACTGTTTAGCGGTCTGTCCTGTTGGAGCGATCACAAACAAGTTTTCCAAGTACCTGTACAAGCCTTGGCAGATGAAGAAGACGACGACCACCTGCAATTACTGTGGGGATGGCTGTCAAATGTACTTGGAGACAAAGGACACGGAAGTGGTCCGTGTCTCGTCGCCGTTGTCCTGGAAAAATAAATGGGGAGATCGTTCCGAAACTGCGAAGGGCCATGGGGGGCTGTGTGTCCGAGGACGTTTTGGATTCGAGTATCTGAATAGTCAGTACAGGCTCGTACAGCCGTTGGTTCGTGAAGGCGGCCGATTGGTCGAAAAGTCGTGGTTGGAGACCATGCATGTCCTGGTAGACCGGTTTGCCGAAATCAAACGTCAGCATGGGGCCGATGCCATCGCTGGCTTGGCGACGGCGCGCTGCACCAACGAAGAACTGTATCTGTTCCAAAAGCTCATGCGTACCGGTTTCGGCACCAACCAGCTCGACAGCAGCGCGCGCTATGGTCATATGAACTTTGTGCTCGCCTCCAAACATGCCATCGGAGTAGGGAGAACATCGAACGATTGGGAAGATTTGACGAGGGCGAAGGCAATCATTTTGATTGGTTCCAATATTACGGAAACGAACCCATTGACCGCCGTGCGAATCAAAGAGGCGATCCGGGTCTACAAGGCTCAGGTGGTCACTCTCGACAGTGCCATCACGAATATGGCCAAGCTGGCATCGCATCCCTTTTTGATCAAGCCTGGAACGGAAGGAGCGGTGATCGATGGCTTAGTGAAAGCGGCGCTTGTCTACGACTTGGTGGATGAAAGCGTTGTCGGGAAACATCCCAGAGCGTTTGATGAGCTCAAAAGTGCGGTGGCGAATCTCACTCTGGAAGATATATCTGTCCAAACAGGGCTTGCGATCGAGACTTTCAAAGAAATCGCGTCTATTTTTGCCGAATCGCCGAGGTCCATCATTTTGTGCGCGGAAGGGATTGTCAGGAGAGCGAACGGCTATCAGAACGTCCTAAAGCTGATGGACCTCGCATGGATTACGGGGAAGATCGGGCGACCGGGATGTGGTGTGAATACCGTGACGGAGGAGCCGAACGAACAGGGGGCGGTGGATATGGGCGTGGCCCCGGAGTTCCTTCCTGGACAGGCTCGGTTTGATGATCCATCCGCTCGGGACCATTTTGCCAGTGCATGGGATGCGGCACTCCCATCCGTTGAATCAGGAGCTCATCTGGTTGAGATTCTAAAAAGGTGTAAGAGTGGCCAGATTAAAGCACTGTACGTGCTGGGGGAGAATCCTCTGGCAACGTTCCCCGCCTCAATGGAGGTACGGGCTGCGCTCGAACGTCTGGAGTTGTTAGTCGTGCAAGATCCTTTTTTGACCGAGACAGCGAAGATCGCTCATTTTGTGCTTCCTGCCTGTACATATGCGGAAAAGGACGGCACATTTACGAACCTTGAGGGTCGTGTCCTTCGGATTCGCCAGGCGATGGATTCCCTTGGAGAGAGCTTGCCTGACTGGCACATCATGACTGCCCTCGCGAATGCCATGGGTTGTCAATGGGAATACCAATCAGCGAACGATATTCAGAGCGAAATCATGAAGCTGCTTCCCGGGTACTATAATCTTGGTCAACCTCGGAAGTTCGCACCCGCGCTCGATCAGTATCTGTCCAACGGTTATGTGGCAGAGGTCAAGGGTCGTTACCGTACGACTCACGCTTCTGTAGAACGTGCACATCGCCTTGCGCTGGTTATGGGGCAGTTGTTGATGCATTCGGGAAAGCTCTCCGCGCAGGCACCCGGACTGATCAAGATTGCTCCCAACACGGGGAAGTTGCGGATGAATATACGGGATATGGAACGTCTGGGACTGCAGGATGGCACAAAGGTGCGCCTGATATCTGATCGCGGGTCGCTTCAACTTGCGGTGCAACCTGATCAATCCATCGCGCCAGGCACCTGTTTTTTCCCTGAACATTTTAATGAACCCCCTGTGAAAGATTTGATGACGGTCTCGGTCGATGCCACGACGGGTGTGCCGTCATTCAAACAGATGTGGGTCAGTGTTGAACCGGTGTAAGTGGATGTGCACGGTGGCCGGTCTGTGACGAGGAGCTACGATGAGTGTCGTTGCGCTGACAAAGAAACTCCTTCATGCCGCGTTGTTCTATGAGATTTGGGACGCCATGAAAGTCACCTTTCGGCACATGCTTCATAAACCGATGACGTTTCAGTATCCTCGTGAACAACGAACGATCCCTGATGCACACAGAGGAGCGCTTGGTCTGCTTCGATACGACGACGGACGGGAGCGTTGTGTCGGCTGTGATCTGTGCGAAGTCGCGTGCCCATCTCATTGCATCAAGGTGATTAGTGCTGAGGACATGACCCGCCCACTTCAACGATACGCGAGCGAATTCTACATCGATATCACGAAATGCGTGTTCTGTGGCTATTGTGTCGAGGCCTGTCCGGTGAACGCGCTGGCCATGACCAAGATGTACGAATATTCGACGCATGATAAACGGAGCCTGTTGTTCGACAAGAAGCGGCTGTATGATATCGGCGAGCGCCATCTTGAGGATGGGAAGAAATACCTGTACGCCCATAATCAAGAAAAGGATGTGGAGCAGAGCCGGGAGTACCGGTACTACTTTCCTCAGTCGGTACAGAAGGCTACCCAACAACCTCCCAAGCATTTGAGCTGAGCCGAACACATGACGTTGGTATTTTTCGCGTATTTCGCGTTGGTCAGTATTGTCTCCGGTGTCCTCACGGTGGCCTTGCGCCACCCTGTTCACTGCGCGCTCGCGCTACTTGCCTTGCTTTTGCACGTTTCGGGCCTTTTCATCCTTCTGAACGCAGAGTTCTTGTGGGCTGTGCAGGTCATTGTCTACGTTGGGGCAATTCTCGTGCTCTACCTCTTCGTGCTGATGCTGATGAATCTTAAAACTGATGAACGCTATTTCCATCCATCGGCTCTGTACCTTGTGGGACCGGCCATCCTGGGAGTCGTTTACGTGATCTTTCTTCTCTTACAATCTCCGTTCGATGGTGCGAAGGGTACTGCTCCGCCGAGTGTCGTCCTGCAAGACGGTGGTACCTATGCAGTCGGTATCAAGATGTTCAGTGACCATATCCTGCAGTTCGAAATCGTCGGCATATTTCTCCTCGGAGCGATCATCGGTGCCATTGTCCTCGCCAAGACGCCGAAGACCATGGATCCCAAGGAAGAACGTTCATGATCCCCCTCTCCGCCTACACCGCGGTGAGCGCTGTGCTTTTCATGACCGGGCTTCTCGGTGTTCTTGTGAGGCGCAATTTCATCATTGTCCTTATGTCGGTTGAGATGATGTTGAATGCGGCCAATATCAATCTTGTCGCATTTTCTCATTATTTGGAATCTATGGCGGGGCAGCTGGTGGCTCTCTTCGTCATTGCTATTGCCGCTGGTGAAGCCGCCGTCGGCCTAGCCATTATCATTGTGGTCTTCCGGGGCAAGATCTCGACCAATGTTGACGAGATGAACCTTTTAAAATGGTAGCAGGATCTTGCGGGGGCAACGATTTTCGTGCCAGTGCGCCATGCCCACACACGTGTCCCCAGGCCGATGCTACGGGACTTGGCTCTCTAGAGAATCGTTTCCTGGCCGAAATAGGCGAAGAATAGTAGGATACCGTGTCGAACCTCACTGATCTGCTGATTAAGCTGATTCCCATTTTCCCACTGGTAGCGGTCATCTCGAACGGCCTTTTGGGGCATCGCTATTCCCGAGACATCGCACATCGACTCGCTTGGGGGTCAGTGGGGCTTTCGTTCCTCTGCACAATGGCCGTATTTATTGATGTTCTGCGGACTGGAACGACCCACGAAGTCATCGCGTACCAATGGATTTTCGGGGGAGATCTAACGATCAATCTTGCGTACCTCGTGGATCCTTTGACCTGTGCCTGGTTGCTGATCGTCACCGGCGTGGGGTTCTTGATCCACGTCTATTCCGTCGGATATATGCACGGGGAAGCCGGGTTTACGCGGTTCTTTACGTATATGAATTTGTTTATGGTCTCCATGCTGTTGCTTGTCATGGGGAACAATTATCTGGTGCTCTTCATCGGTTGGGAAGGGGTAGGGCTCTGTTCCTATCTGCTCATCGGCTATTACTATGACAAAGTATCTGCCGCAAAAGCGGCGACAAAGGCATTTGTCGTCAACCGAATCGGGGATGCAGGTTTTCTGGTTGCCATCTTTCTAGTCTTCGTCAACTTCAAGACCCTCGACTATACCAAGGTCTTTGCGCAAGTCGGCCAACTGTCTCCGGAAATGGCCACAGCAATAGCCCTGTGCCTTCTTGTGGGCGCGGTGGGAAAGTCGGCGCAATTGCCTCTCCACACATGGTTGCCCGATGCGATGGAAGGTCCAACGCCTGTCAGCGCACTCATCCACGCGGCTACCATGGTGACGGCAGGGGTGTACATGATCGTGCGGAACCATGTGATTTTTGATCTTTCTCCGTTTGCCATGTCTGTGGTGGCATTTGTCGGCGGTGGCACCGCATTGTTTGCCGCGACCATCGGGCTCGTGCAAACCGACATCAAGCGTGTGTTGGCCTACTCCACCGTAAGCCAGCTGGGATACATGTTCCTGGGTTGCGGGGTTGGTGCCTACACAGCTGCCGTATTTCACGTCATGACCCACGCGTTCTTTAAAGCCTTGTTGTTTTTGGCGGCTGGATCGGTCATCCATGCGCTATCCGGAGAACAGGATATTCGCAAGATGGGCGGATTGAGCAAGCGTATTCCATGGACCCATCGTCTGTTTCTAATCGGCACGATCGCGATCGCAGGGCTGCCTCCTCTCGCTGGATTCTGGAGTAAGGATGAAATCATGGCCCACGCTTTCATGAATCATCACTACCTCCTCTACAGTATGGCTGCGATCGGGGCGTTGATGACGTCGTTTTACATGTTTCGGCTGACCTACCTCACGTTCTATGGCCGCTCAAGGATGGATCATCATACCGAGGAGCATGTGCATGAATCTCCCATGGTCATGATCGCACCGTTGATGGTTTTAGCCTTCCTATCCGGGGTGGGAGGATTAATCCTCGGATTCCCACCAGAACACGGATGGCTGCATGGATTTTTGGGTCCTGGCGTTGGCGCTGTCAGTGAACATGAGGCCGGTACGGGGATGGTATTTCTGTTGATGGGTGTGGCGATTGCCATTGCCTTGATCGGTTGGGGACTCGCGCATTTCCTTTATGCGGTGAGTCCGGTCACGGCCGACGGTTGGGCGGAGAAGTTTTCAGGGATGTATCGAACGCTCTTGAACAAGTACTATGTCGACGAACTGTATGACCTGCTGTTCGTGGAACCGGTGAAGCGTCTCGGTATGCTGCTGTACTGGTTTGATCGTGCCGTCATCGACGGTGTCGTGCGCAGCGTGGGACGGCTCGCCGATTGGGGGGCCTCTGGATCGACATGGATTGAGAAGTACATCGTCTATGCCGGCTTGAATGTGATCGGATATGGAAACCATCTGGCGGCTCGTGAAGGGCGAAAACTGCAGAGCGGAATGGTCCATCACTATGCCGCCATCATTGTTGCGGGGCTTTTTCTCCTGGCGGTGGTTGTTCAGCTGGTAGTTCAGATGTAGGTCGGAAGGCAAACAGGTTATCAATATGCTCGAAGAGCTCACCGCTGGGTTTCCAATTTTATCCTGTATCCTCTTTCTCCCTGTGCTTGGAGCGACCCTCCTGTGGGTGGTCGAGGACGAGGATACGGTCAGGAGCGCCGCCCTCACCATCGCACTCGTCGAGCTTGCGCTCTGTATTTTTCTCCTGCTTCGCTTCGTGCCGGAGTCGGCCGCCATGCAGTTCACAGAACGTGTGCCATGGATTCCGGCTCTAGGGATCAGCTACCACCTGGCGGTCGATGGAATCAGCGTCCTGTTCGTGGGTCTCACGGCGTTTCTGACGGTTCTGGTCGTGGTCTACTCGTGGGATACGATCCGCCATCAGGTCAAATTGTACATGATGTGCCTGTTGGCCCTTGAGACGACGACGATGGGCGTGTTCGTATCGTTGGATTTGATCTTATTCTTCGTCTTCTGGGAGCTGATGCTGATCCCGAGTTACTTCTTGATCAAACTGTGGGGAGGCGGAGCCGAACGTCATTCCGCGGCATTGAAGTTCGTCCTCTATACGCTTTTGGGCAGTGTCTTCATGCTGGTTGGAATCGCATTACTGAATATTAATTTCCATCAGTGGGCCTCGTTGCATCACGCCGATCAAGCGTACTCGTTTGATTTTCATGACCTTCTGAGCGTGCCAATTCCCATCGGTCAACAGCTGGTGATCTTCTGGCTGATGTTTTTGGGATTTGCGTTCAAAGCGCCGGTATTCCCGTTCCATACCTGGTTGCCTGATGCCCTCTTAGAAGGGCCGATTGGAATGTCCGTGGTGTTAGCCGGCCTCAAGCTGGGGACCTTTGGTTTTATGCGTTTCAGTATCCCACTACTCCCAGATGCGTCGAAGAGTGAAACGGTTGTCTCCATCCTGGTGGTCCTTGGTCTGTGTGCCATTCTCTATGGAGCCTGGATGGCGCTGGTGCAGGCTGATTTGAGACGCCTGCTCGCCTACAGCAGCGTGAGTCACTTGGGTTTTGTGGTGGTGGGGTTGTTTGCCTTGAACTATCAAGGTCTGCAGGGCAGTTTGCTGACCATGATCAATCTGGGGTTCAGCACGGCCGGGTTGTTTTTCATCGCGGGGTTCTTGTACTCCCGCCAGCAGACGACTCAATTATCCGCCTTCGGGGGAATGGCTAAACAAGTCCCGATGCTCGCCACGTTCTTTCTTATTATTGGGCTGGCGTCCATCGGGCTTCCCGGTACAAACGGCTTTGTCGGCGAGTTTCTTATCCTGCTTGGGGCCTTTAAGGCCAAATGGTGGTTTGGAGCCGTCGCCGTCTTGGGGGTGATTTTCGGTGCCGCATATTTTTTGTGGTATTACGAGCGGTCCATGCTGGGACCGGTTGGGACAGCGGTGAGAGTCACGATGAGCGATCTGCAGTTTCGGGAAATGGTCATTGCGGTCTCATTATCTGTCATGATTCTCTGGATCGGGCTCTATCCGTCCCCGTTTCTGCGAATCATGAACGGATCGGTTCAAGCCCTTGTCGACCGGATTCACCACGATCAGTCGGCAGCAGCGATTGGCGACCCTCAAGTTCAACGGGAGAAGTAGGTTCCGGTCATGGGAGAGTACGTCCTGCTCTGTATCCTCTTCGCTCCATTTCTGGGAGCGTTAGGGTTGATTTTCGTCTCGAATCGACAACCTCTACTCGTTCGTAGCATTGCCGTAGGTTCCGCGTTTGTCTCATTGATCGCATCGATCTATCTCTTTTATGCCTATGATCCGGTCAAAGGGGGATTTCAGTTTATCCAAAAAATCGAGTGGTCCCGACAGCTCGGCATTTCCTTGCACCTCGGTGTCGACGGCATCGGAACCCCCCTTGTGCTAGCCTCAACGATTCTGTTGTTCGCGGGTATCTTTGTGTCCTGGCACATCAAAGATCGGACGAAAGAGTTCTACATTTGGTTGCTGATCCTGGCGGCTGCCACGATCGGCGTCTTCATGTCCCTTGATCTGTTTTTTCTCTACTTCTTCTATGAAATGTCCGTGATCCCGATGTACTTGCTATTGGGCATGTGGGGAAGTCACACGAAGAAGTACCTGGAGATGACCGATCCTGAAGGGATGAAACGGAGGGACTCCGTCGGCTTTATTTTTAATTTCGGATCCAACAGCAAAGAATACGCCGCGATGAAATTAGTGCTCTTTCTATCCGCGTTTGCCGTTGTCGCCTTGATGGGCATCTTGCTGATCTATAAATATTCCGGGCTCAACACCTTTGATATCTTGGTGCTTCGTGAGCACGCCAACCTCATGAATATCCCCGTTCTGGGTACGACTCTGGACAAGATTATTTGGATCTTGGTCTTCTTCGGGTTTGCATCGATCGCTCCACTTTGGCCGATGCACTCATGGTCTCCGGTTGGCCATGCGGCAGCACCGGCTGCGACGAGCATGCTGCATGCCGGTGTCCTGATGAAACTAGGGCATTTCTCCATTATCAGGGTTGCCTTTGAAATTCTGCCGGAAACCACAAGAGAAATGATGCCGATTGCCGCCGTCCTTTGCATGTTCAGCATCATCTATGGTGGCTTCGTCGCTTTTTATGCCAAGGACACTAAGTATGTCATTGGCTATTCAAGCTCCAGCCACATGGGTTATGTCTTTCTGGGCATGGCAGCCCTCAACTATATCAGCTTGAGTGGGGCCGTCATCTATATGTTTGCTCATGCCATGGCCACCGGCATGCTGTTCGCGATGGCGGGATGGGTCTATGATCAAACCCATACACGAGACATTCCTTCTTTGGGCGGGCTCTCCAATAAGATGCCGTTTATTTCTGCCTGTTTTATCGTGGGGTGTATGGCCTCGATTGGGATGCCGGGCACGGTGAATTTTATTGCGGAGATCATGATCATCGTCGGTAGTTGGAATAAGTACCCATTGCAAGTGATCGTGGCGATGTTGGGCATCGTGCTGACTCTCGCGTACCTGTTTAAGATGATGAGGGGGTTGTTTTACGGCCCGATGAATCAGAAGTATGGGCATGCTCATGATGCCATTTCGACGGTTGATCGTCTCCCGTTGTTGATCATGATTTCGGTCAGCATCGGGTTTGGTATTTTCCCGATGCATCTATACGATGTTGTCCGCTCTGGAGTGGACCCGTTGGTCGTGAGGATCACGCAAGTCGTTCCTGTTGCGCAATCCGAGGGCGACGCAGATGCTCAGAGTGGAGTGAGTCGCTCTGAGTCCATGTCCACCTCGCCGGTCATTGTCAATGAGGTCCTGGCGACTCCGTTGCAGATTTCACGAGGAGGAAGCGAATGATCTTTTCGCTCGACCTGTCCCTCTCGGATCTGCTGCTGCTCCTGCCGGAAATCCTCCTCACATGTTGGCTGTGTGTGGTGCTCATCGTGGATTTCGTGTCTCCCCGCCTGCCGAAGGAACAGTTGGCCTATCTCAGCGTGACGGGCCTTGTTCTGACACTCGGATGTTTAGCGTGGTTTGACGTCAATCACATTTCCGGCGCGCTCTTTGGCAATATGTTTGTGCTGGATCGCATGGCGATTTTCTTCAAGGTATTTGTTCTGGGCGCCACCATACTCGTGATTCTCTCCTCGGTCGAGTACGTCAATCGGTTCGCGTTATTTCGGGGGGAATACTATGTTCTCGTGGTGATGTCCGCGATCGGCATGATGTTCATGGCGTCAGCCAATGACCTCCTGTCGGTCTTTGTCAGTTTGGAGTTCTCGACCCTCGGGTTCTATGTGTTGGTGTCGTATTTACGCGAGGATCTGGCGTCAAACGAGGCAGGGTTGAAGTTTTTTATTCTGGGCGTCTTTGCCGCCGGGCTGTTCGCCTACGGCATCAGCCTCGTGTACGGTGAAACGGGTCAGCTGGTATTTTCGGAAATGTCATCCGCACAGGCGACCCCAGGTCTCATCATTGGATTTTTGCTGATCTTCGCCGCTTTAGGATTTAAGCTCGGGGCCGTTCCCTTCCATTCCTGGATTCCTGACACCTACCATGGCGCCCCAACCCCCGTCACGGCTTTTTTGTCGATCGCTCCCAAAGGCGCTGCCTTGGTGATCCTGCTCAGGATTTTCCTCGTTGCATTGGCATCATTCAAACCGGTGTGGGTTTACTTATTGGTGGCTGTCTCGATCGTGTCGATGACGTACGGAAACATCGTGGCGATCGCTCAACGAAATATCAAGCGCCTGCTTGCCTACTCCGGGATCGCCCAGATCGGGACTGTCCTGATTGGATTGGCGGCAGGAACGAAGATGGGAAGCGACGCGATACTATTTTATCTCTTGGCGTACCTCTTCGCCAATATCGGAGCGTTTGCCGTCGTCATTGCAGTCAGCCATGCGATCGGACGGGATGAGATAGAGGATTATCGTGGCCTCAACCGCCGGTCGCCGTTTTTGGCGTTTGCCATGTTGCTATTTCTCTTGTCCTTAGCCGGGGTGCCTCCCCTCGCCGGGTTTATCGGAAAGCTATACATCTTTATCGCTGCGATCAAGGAAGGACTCTACACTTTGATCACGGTCGGTCTCATCAATATCGTCATATCGATGTACTATTACCTGATCGTGGTGAAACAAATGTACATCAATGAGCCGGTTGATCCGTCTCCGATTAGGATTTCTGGCCCGATGAAGGCCGTCATCTACGTCGGCTTGGCGGGGACTTTGGTGATCGGCATTTATCCCCAACCGTTTACAGATTGGGTCGTTGAAGCCACCCTGATGTTTTCCGACTTCGTGAGTCCTTCCGCTACGGCCGTTCCCTCAAGCATTCATGGCGGCGGTTAGTTTTCTCCTTTCTCCTATCTAGAGTTCTGCTACAATTACACCCAGCATGAAGTCTTGTTGTGTTCGGATCCCGCACGACAAGCACAGTGCCGTGATGGCCTGTCATCTAGCCATGGAATCAGCCACACACCAGCAGTCGGAGTCCCCGGCCGTAGCGACTGGGGAAGCGAAACCTTCAGACATTGGCCCAGGTTCAATGAGCTCGACCAAGGGCCGTGTTTCATGGCTCGAAAAACTGACCATTGAGCAACGGATACTAGCGGGTTTTAGTCTTGTGTTTGTCGGGATCCTCGTTGTCACCGGCGTCTCCTATCATAACACCAGTATTGTGCTGGCCAATAGTCGACTCGATGGTCGCAGCCATGATCTGCTCCAGCTTCTCAGCAGCATTGATGTTGCGATGAACGAAGCGGAAGATGCTCATCGACGATATCTCGTCACAGGCGAAATGTCCTATCTTGAGTCCTATAAGAAAGTGGCAGAGCAAAAGCCGACATTCGCCGCCTACCTTCGTGAATTGACGCGCGGTTCTACGGAACAGGAGCAACGAGTCGGAGTGCTAGATCGGATGATGGACAAACAGTTGAGCGCCGAATCCGAGGCGATCACCCTGTTCGAGCAAGGGGCGTTCCGATCCGTTAAGAAGATGGCTCTTGAGGGGGCGGGCCGCCGAGAATTGGACGTGATTCACCGACTCATTGCTGAAATGGATTCAGACGAACGACAGGCCATGAATCGTCGTGTGGCGGATTCCGCTGTCGGGACCAGGAATACGATCGTGCTTTTGGGCATAGGGGCTTTTCTCCAGCTGGTCTTGTTGACGTGGGTCTACTATCTCATTCGTCATGACATTACGGAGCGGCGGCGTGTGGCGGATGAGCTGCAGCGTCGAGGAGAGCTTTTAGAGGCAGCAAATAAGGAGCTGGAAGCGTTCAGCTATTCAGTCTCTCATGATTTACGGGCGCCTCTGCGGCATATAGACGGGTATGCCGCTCTCTTGCGTAAAACCGTTGAGCAGTCGTTGAACGAGAAGGGCGCACGGTATTTGCAGACAATTTCCGATGCCGCCAAGCAGATGGGCCAGCTGATTGATGATCTGCTGGTCTTTTCACGTATGGGCCGACAAGAAATGCTTCGCGCCAATGTCAATCTTGAGCAGTTGATCAAAAGTATTCTTGCGGATTTGCGTCTGGACTTGCAAGGGCGGGAGATATTGTGGACAATCGCCCCATTACCTGAGGTCAAGGGCGATCAGGCGATGCTTAGACAGGTATTTGTGAATTTGCTCACGAACGCGATTAAATTCACCGATGCCAAGCCAAAAGCGTCTATTGAAATCGGTGTGGATCGCCCAAGCTCTTCAGAAATCGTCATTTTTGTGCGTGACAATGGGGTTGGTTTTAATATGGAATATGCGTCCAAGCTGTTTGGGGTCTTCCAGAGACTCCACCGTGCAGATGAGTTCGAAGGAACCGGAATCGGTCTAGCCAATGTGCGTCGGATCGTTCATCGCCATGGGGGGCGGACCTGGGCGGAAGGAGTTCCAGAGAAGGGAGCCACTTTCTTCATTGCATTACCAACAAGGAGTAATGAGCCATGACTGCGGCGAAGCCAATTATCCTCGCCGAAGATAATCCACGTGATGCCGAACTTGCTCTTGCTGCGATGGAAGAGGAACATATATCGGATAAAGTCGTTCTCTGTCATGACGGGGCTGAAGTGTTGGACTATTTATACTGTCGAGGGCAGTTCAAGTCACGGTTGAGGGGCAACCCGGCTGTAATCTTTCTTGACCTCAAAATGCCGAAGGTGAATGGACTGGAAGTTTTGCGTACCATCAAGGCGGACATCAACCTGCGGCCGATTCCGGTCGTGATGCTCACCTCGTCACGAGAAGAACGTGATTTAGCTGAAAGTTATGCGTTGGGAGCGAACGCCTATGTGGTCAAGCCTGTTGAGTTTCACAAATTTCTGTCGGCCGTAAAAGAGCTCGGAACGTTCTGGGGGGTCATTAACGAACCCCCTCCTGAAGGTCCCCAGTCCGTTCCGCTCCATTCATGACAACTCCGCTACAAGTTCTCCATCTGGAATCTAATCGGCACGAGAGTGACCGGGTTGAGGCGATCTTGACGGGTGGAGGCATCCCCTGCGTGATACACCAAGTGGAGAGCCGAGCCGCCTTCGCACCGGCTCTCACAGGCGGTCAGGTCGACCTCATCCTGACGGAATACAACCTGCCTCGGTTTGATGGACGGTCGGTGCTTGAGCTGGCTCAACGATTGGCTCCTGGCGTTCCCGTTATCTTCGTCTCGGCAACTCTTCCAGGGAAACAGCGCATTGACCTGCTGTCTCGCGGCGCCACGGATTGTATCCCTAAAGATGAACTAGATCGACTGGTTCCATCGGTACGGCGCGTATGGCGAGAGCAACAGGAGCGTGCAGCGCGTATACGGGCCGAAGCGGCACTCTCGGAAAGCCAAGCACAGTTCCGGCAGGTGCAGAAACTTGAGGCAGTCGGTCGTCTGGCTGGTGGGTTAGCCCATGATTTCAATAACTTGCTCACCGTCATCATGGGGCAAAGTCAAGTGCTGCTGAGCGAAATGGGCCTGGAGGATCCACTAAGAAGTAGAGTTGAAGAGATGCACAAGGCTGGTGATCGTGCGAGGCTTCTTATTCGCCAGTTACTTGCGTTCAGCAGAAAACAACCCTCTGAGGCTAAGGTTCTGAATCTGAATATGATCCTGGTCGACCTCGAACCCATGCTGCGGAGGTTGATCGGCGAAGATATCCAACTCATGTTGAGACCGAGCATGGATGACCTCAGAGTCAAGGCTGACCCAACCTTACTCGAGCAGGTTGTGATGAATCTAGTGGTCAATGCTCGAGATGCCATGCCAAAGGGCGGTAAACTCACGATAGAAACTGCTGCTGCAGTTCTCGATCACATGCCGGTGTACCACATCAGTCCGATAGCGCCAGGAGCTTACGTCAGGCTTTCCGTGGCTGACAGTGGGTGCGGAATGGCTCCAGAAATGCAAGCACATATTTTTGAGCCTTTCTTTACGACCAAGGAGGAAGGAAAGGGAACCGGATTGGGACTTTCGACCGTCTTTGGCATTGTGACTCAGGGCGGTGGAGGATTAGATGTGACCAGTAAGACTGGGGAAGGAACGCGTTTTGATGTCTACCTTCCACGTGTTGAGACCGAGATCGAGCTTTCAGCGAGCGAGAAGTCAACCGTGCAATCACCACGGGGTCATGAAACGATCCTTCTCGTAGAGGATGATGAGAATGTTCGCATGCTGATTGGCGAGGAACTCCGCAAATGTGGTTATCGAATCGTGGAAGCAAGAAATGGCGTGGAGGCGTGCCTTGTGGCCACACCGTATATGGGGAAGCTCCAGCTCTTGCTCACCGATATTGTCATGCCGGGAATGAGTGGAGTAGAACTTGCTCGGAATCTCCGTGTGGCCAAGCCAGGGCTCAAGGTGCTCTTCATTTCGGGCTACACGGATGATATCGGAATCGGTGCCGGTGATCCGGCCAGCGCGTATCTGCAAAAACCATTCACGCCGGAGGTGTTAGCAGAAAAGGTGCGCGAAGTTCTTAACCCTGAGTCTTCCAGCCAAAAGATGAGCGGCCACATATCGGCGCCACTGCGGCCATCGATCCCGAGTCAATCTTGATACATGGAAAGCAACACCCAGAATCGTTCCGTGGTTGGGTTTCTACAGGAAGTATGATCAAGGGGCACCGTTCGTCACGATGGAGTATGCCTGGATCGACGTATCTGCTAGTTGCCGCATGCGTGCTCCCCAGTCCCAGCATAGCCGAGGATCTCTCGTGGATACAGCTTTCCGACGGTATCAGAGTTTCGGTGTGGAAAGCCCAGGATCAATGCCCTATCGTCCCGAGAATGATGGTTGTCGATTTGGATCCCGAACGCATAAGCTTCTCCGTTCATTATTACGCCCAGGAAGGACTTTCAGAGCCTCTCAGGATTGACCAATGGCAGAAACGAACAGGTCACCACGTGGTATTTAATGCGGGATTATTCCGTGAAAACTTCGCGTATCTTGGTCTCCTCTATAAGAACGGGCGTCCGTTGGGAAGCCGACAACACCCTTCGTGGCGCGGGTTGTTTGTTGCGGAGCCATCTAATTCGGGGTTGCGAAAGGCGCGAGTCCTTGATTTGGACTCGGAGGCCTTCGATGAAGAGCGACCCGCCTATCAAGAGGCGGCACAGGCTCTGATGCTTCTTGATCGGACGCGCAAGGTCCGTGTGCGCGAAACGGGGAGGTATGCCTACCAGACGATAGTCGCTGAAACGGAGGCCGGACATATTCTTCTCTTGAAGAGCCTCGGAGCCGCCCGGCTATACGACATCGCGCAGTGTTTGAAGGACGTCCTTCCTGCAGTGCGTCAAGCGATGGCCATGGATGGAGGGTCCTCTTCGGATGTTCGGATTCTGGAATCACTGTGGCAAAAAGACATAGAGACAGAGGACCGCACGTCATGGAAGAGCTTGTTCGCTGGAAACACGGGTAGTCATATTCCGTTGCCCACAGTGATTGGGGCAAGTCCCAGATAATGATGAACTCGTGGCTGAAAATTACTGGGGTCGTGGCGTGCCTAACTGTTGGAGGCTGTGCGGATGGCGCCAAGATCGTTCAACAGAATGATAAGGGTGGGGTGGTCATTTATCCGTTTAAAGAAGGACAGGGGCCCATTCTCTCCTCGTTTCGAAAGGACGCACTCGACCTCATGAAAGAGAAATGTAGCGGGACGTCTTACTCCATCGTTCGTGAGGGAGAAGCGCAAGGGCGGACGCGTGTGGTGAGTCCGCTTGATGGAGCCGAAGAACTTGTTGAGGAGCGTCGATGGGGAATTCAGTTTGAGTGCAAGTAATGAAAAATAGATCCGCTGGGATGGAGTTGCGCTACGAGTGGCTCACTGTCCGCATGAGATCTTCAATAGTAAGGAGACTGATCAGTCGAACCTTCTCTCTTTCCACACGCACTCTCCCATTCTGCTCTAGACGGTCCACAATCACTAATGCATGATCCACTTGAAGACCGGCTTCCCGTGCGACTCCCACCGCTTTGAGTAAGGACCCGCCGCTCGTGAGCACGTCGTCCACGATGAGTGCTCGATCGGTTGGACGAATGCTGCCTTCGATTAACTTTCCCAAGCCATGGTCTTTTGGCTGCTTTCGAACGACGAACGTTCGCCAGAGACGCTGAGGCGAAGCCGCACAGGCAAAATCAGAAATGGTCACGGCAATCGGGATGGCTCCGAGCTCGATCCCGCCGAGACAATCGAATTCAATGTCAGTGAGTGCCTCATAGGCCAGTTGGGCGACCAGACGGCGCGCTGTCGGATGCCCCATGAGGGCACGACAATCGACGTAGAACGGGCTGATCTCGCCGGATGCGAGTTTGAATCCGTTGTCGCGATCCCATTTAAATGATTGAGTGTCATGGAATGATTTCGCCAATTGCTCCTGAGCCGTCACGATTCGTCCTCCTTCTTTCAGAAGTCCGGCATGAGCCGGCATTCTACACTGCCCGGAGGACTGCAGTACACCTTTTCACCGATTCTGATGAGGGACGCTCGTGGAGAAGCGACGAACTTGCTCCGCTAACGTGTTGGCGACCAATTGCAGATCGAACGGCCAGGCATAGCAGAGTTCCACGTCGGGATGTTTTGACCTGAGATGGTCGAGGATTTCGGGTATCTCGATTTCAGAATGGAAACCTCCAGGAGTAAACATCGTGGTCGTCACCGTGATGTGGCTGACCCTTTGTGCGATGAGTTCCTCAACGGCTTCCTCTAAGGTCGGAGCGCAGAACTCATTATAGGCGATACCGAACAAGACGCCGTCAAGCTGAGGTCGCAACCGTTCAGCGACCGCCTGAAAGCCTGACTGGTAGGGATCGGTCGCCGCCGTCCTCGGCCAGTGGCGGATCTTGGTATCCAGTTCGATTTCTTCTGGCGATGGTGATTGCTTGGCTGCCAGCCGTTGGGCCTCCAACCGTTTCAATTTTGTCACCAAGTCTTGCGGGCAGTCCTTGGGGATGCCGCCGTGCCCGACTAAGATGACGCCTCGAGTGATCTGCATTTCCTTCGTCCTTTCGGTGATCATTCCATCATGTTCATTCACGTTCATTTTTGGCGTATCTGTTCCAAGTATTCCTGAAGATTCATCTTTCCGTAGCGACTCTCTGGGTACACGGTTCGAATAAAACCCGCCACGAGGGCCATCAGTTTCTTGACCGCAGTGGTTTCCCAGGATCGGTGGTCGGCAACAACCGAACGGTGCCTGCAACTTCAGAATGTTCGGCATGTTGATTCATTTTTACACGTGATTTCGCAACATCAGTTCATTCGGATGTGGATTGAGATACACTTGGTCTCGGACATAGTCCACGTTGAATATCTCGACGTAGTGCTTCATCAACGTCAACGGAACGATCAAGGGAGTGAGTCCGTGATAATAGTCGTCGATGACGCTCAATAGCTCGGTTTTTTCATTGGTTTTTAACATGCGTTTGAAGTGGCCTACAATGTGATGCAGTACGTCCACGTGCTTGCGCACCGTTGCCTTTACGGCCAAGGTCTTCATCAAAAGTTCACCGTAACGGACTATCAACTCCTTGGGGCGATGGCGCTCGGCATGACCGACTAGCTGGCCCAGAGTTTTGTAATGCTGAGGGCTATGAGCCAGAAGGAGATACTTATGGGCTGTGTGGAAGCGTATCAGAGCCTGTTTCGTGATGCCGTTCCGCACGAGATCTTGGAATCGGCGGTAGCAGAACACCCGTGCGATGAAGTTCTCCCGAAGTGAAGCCTCGCAGAGTCGGCCTTCTTCCTCGACAGGAATCAACGGAAACTGCTCTTTAAAGGCCTTGGCGAAGATTCCAGCGCCACTGTGGCTTGGCATCCCCTGTGCGGTGTACACACTCACCCGTTCGACCCCACAACTGGGCGAGCCCCTTTTGAAGACAAACCCGGAGAGATCAAGTTTCTTGAGCGAGTCGAGACGCTCCTCCGCCATCGTCTCCATCGCTTCGGTGTGATCGTGCTTACTCGTGATCGTCAGCAGCCGCGGTCGATAGGGATTGCCCACCAACCGCATAGCCTCACGTGGGGTGCCCAGTCCTGCTTCTACTTCAGGGCATACTGGTACCCACTCGACGTAGCGACCCAATACATCGGTCAAAAAGTGGTCTCGTTTATGTCCTCCGTCGAAGCGAACTTCGTCGCCGAAGAGACAACGGCTGACGCCCAGGCGGATCGTGGAAGCCGTCATCTCGTCACCTGCTGCTTGCCGAGATCCAAGTATTCCTGGGTGAACCGTTCCGACATACAAGACAGCTGGGGCGCCGAACCAACAACGAGAAGACCCATCGTCAATCCTTCCGCAACATACATGGCAACCGCTCGCATAAGCCCCCTCCTTGTAGGCGATATCAGAGGAGTCCAACAATACAAACGGAGGAGAGGAACACCGCTTTCCCCATCATAATCACCATTGCCAGGGGCACCAGATACATCAGGATTTTGTCTATCACTATGCCGCTCTCCGAGCATTTGTTGTCCCCATCAAGATGGTTCGCAGGGCTGGCTCCAGCGTCGGATAGTGAAATGTATAACCTCCCGCCATTCCTTTCGCCGGAATCACCCGCTGGCCGGTTGTCATCAATGTCCCCAACTCACCGAGGAGCATGTTCAAGACGAACCTTGGAATGGGAAGCCACGATGGTCTGTGAAGCACCCGCCCAAGGACCTCACAGAATGTCTTCATCGTTACAGGCTCTGGAGCCACGGCATTAATCGGGCCGGAAACCTTCGCCATGCTGAGAGCCCATTGCATTAGACCGATGTGATCTGCCCGGTGAATCCAGGAAACCCACTGGCTCCCCGGCATGATGGGACCGCCGGCAAACAGTCGAAAGGGCAACAGCATTTTGGGCAAAGCCCCGCCGTCTTGTTCGAGCACCATTCCGGTTCGTAGGATGACGACACGCGCACCAAACTCGGCAGCCCGAAGGGCCTCCGCTTCCCATGCGAGGCATAAGTCGGCTAAGAAACCCAGACCGCGCGCTGCTCCTTCATCCAGAACACGATCGTCGCAAGCGCCGTAATAACCAATGCCGGAAGCACTGATAAACGTGGTGGGTTGAGAGGCCCAACGGGACATCGCTCGGACCAGTAACCTGGTGGAGAGCACACGGCTGTCGGTGATGAGTCGCTTACGCGCGTCTGTCCAGCGTGCATCAGCGATCGATGCACCAGCGAGGTTAATAACCGCATCTGCTCCTTTAAGAACCTGCTCCCAGGGCCCGGAGTCACGACCGTTCCATTGAATCGGGTTCACGATTATCCCAGGCTGCTGAACGACCTGTCCCTCATTTCTCGTAAGGACGATTATTCGATGACCGTCACGGGAGAGCGCTGCGCATAACGCCCGACCGATGAACCCTGTTCCTCCGGTGACTACGATGTTCATAGCCGCACCTCCTGGTAAAACCCGTCACGTATGATCATTCGTTCCGCGTCTCTCCTTACCTTGACTCATGAGGTCCATTCGCAGAAGGCCTATTGCGATTTGTCCGTTGCGCGAGCTTCCGATAAGGAGACAACCGACCACCCTCTACTTCCGAGCGGACTTGTTTTCTCTGACCCGCGCAGCCAGCCTAGGTACAAACCTCCACAACTTGGGAGCTCGTAGGGAGCAGATATTGAGTGGTGCTAGCTAAACAAGGGCTCGGATGCTTGTGACTCTTCAAGTCAGGAAGTGGAAAACCCGCATGGGGAGTACTGGTTTGGCTTTTAATTCTGAGAAGAGCATTTGTCGGAGGTTCACTGCTCAGCTCATCTGTGATTTTGCGCAATTGGTCCACGAACACACCAGACCGGATAGGTGTATATCTTAATGAAGCTGAGAACATTGCCTAGGAACGCGTCTACGTATTTGGCATAGGCCGGCTGGTGACTTTCTGGCACCACCGTCCAGTAAGATGTAGGCTGAATATTCATGAACGGATGTCCTGGTGGGATATTGGGGATAGGAGAATCAACCGCCGGCCCCACAAGGCTACGCATTTCAATCGGTGCGGGTAGGCGCCAGCCTTTTTGGCCTCCGGTAGCTCTGTTCACGCATGTGGAACGAGCCTCGTTCCATGTGATCGCTGTAGGCCTAGGGGCGATCTCCCATATCAGTCCCGTATCGGCATCGAAAACGGCCTCGTTGTTGAAATCAGGAAGAATCACAAATCGGTTCGCGGATGGATGCGCTTGTTGCCAGTTTTGGACGATGTCGGCGATCACGACTTCCTTTTGAGTTAAGGGGGGGCTCAAGAGTTGGGAGCCTAAAAGGTATGAGACTGCAATGAGGGCCAGAATGGCGGAGCGAAATAACCATTTATTAGGCATCACACTGCCTTAGGAGTTAATGACACGTCGATAAACATTACAACCCCGAGCAGTTTATCCTACGCCAAGGAGAAGAATTGGATCAACTTCGCCGTGAAGTGGATGATCAATCAATTAGATAGAGATGATACCTCTAATCCGGCGGGAGTTCCCTATTGATGGAAGACCAGGGGTAACTCAAAGTCCTGACGAGCCGCGGTCCTGAGTCAGATGAGGCCCACGCTCTGAAAAGATGGGAGGAGCTAATTGGTCTTGAAATGATATTCTTGGTAGGGGTAGAATTTCTTTAATTTTGGGAGCCCAGTAGAGGTTAATGGCTGAAGGTGTAGTCATGTTGTTTTGCGGTCAGTTGGCAGGTAGGATGAAACAGTTTAGGAAGTGGACTCATTTAATAGAGCGGAAGGAGGGACATACATATGGCGAGTCAAGAGCGA
>JAHBWT010000119.1 GCA_019636815.1 Nitrospira sp. | reverse complement strand
GGTCATCAAGGCCAGCAGCGAGGCCTCTGCGTCAGGGCTCATCAAAGAAGTCAAGATCGATCCACGGGAGTACCCGATCATTCGCTGGCGCTGGAAGGTTGAGAATGTGCTCAAGACCAGCGACGTGACGCGAAAAGACGGCGACGACTATCCGGCCCGCCTCTACATCACGTTTGAGTACGATCCGGACAAGGTGAGTGCGGGGAAGAAGCTCAAGTACAAGGCAGGCCGAGTGTTGTTTGGAGATATTCCTATTGGGGCGATCAACTATGTGTGGGAACGGAAGGCTCCTGTCGGATCGGTCATCGACAATGCCTATACGGATTTCGTCAAAATGGTGATTGTCGAAAGCGGAACGCAAAAGCTCGGCCTGTGGGTCGATGAAGAGCGCAACATCTATGAGGATTACAAAAAGGCGTTCGGAGAAGAGCCGCCGATGATCAACGGCGTGGCCATCATGAGTGATACGGACAACACGAAAGAACGAGCGGTGGCCTACTACGGTGATATTATCTTTAAAAAATCGGCCGAATAAGCTGTCCTACCGTATCGTCAAGTCTGACGCAGGCTTCCACGCGGGGTTCCTGTCATTCATCCATGATGCGTTTGTGATAAACGCCTGTTGTCTTGGCGATATAATTGTTCGCTAAACGAATAACATCGACATTTTGCTAGCTGCTTTGCTTGATGAGCGATTGTCGGAAGTGGGTGAGGGTGTAGGACATTCAATCAACGCGCGACAAACGTTTTGAACGGAAAAGCCCGTCTCCTATAGAGGCGGGCTTAATTTGGATTAGTGATACGTCACAGGCTGCGATTATTGGATAGAGTTGACAAAACCACTGTGGGTGATTTCAGCGCGCACACGATCACCGACCTTTTTATTGCCGCGTAGCTGTTTTGTCTCTCGGCTGACATGCAGCTGAACCTGATTCCCTTCGTAGTCTTCGATTGTGTAGACATCGCCTTTGATGTGTTTGAGGGTTCCGCCGATTGTTTTCCATGCCGGACCTGGTTTACGGTCCGATACTCTTTCCTCTGGTCGTAACGGATGCTCGTAAATTCCTGAAGATGGGGTGTGGCGGAGTTTCCTTCGTGTACTCCTTATCATTCTTCACATTGAATATTGCCTGCCGGTTCTCCCTCGCGTGTTCTTTCAGGACGTTCGCTGACACTTCGATCATTTAATCGTGAATCGTGCCAGAAGAGGGAAATCACAGAATCAATTTGGATACCGAGCCTATTTACATACTGTCGAGTGAATGATGGGCGACCGCTTGTTAGGATCGAATGGCAGGGACTATAAGGACGGCGTGGAGCCGCGATGAGATATTCCAGGTTAGGGTCTCACGGCAATAGGTGAACGACGGGCCCGATATTTGGCCAACACAGGAGCCAGGATTTCCTGAGCCTCCGGAGTCGTGAGCGATTCCTGGAGCATCATCAGCTTGTCTTCTGTCATGGAGTCCAAACTGGCCAACGCTTCTCCGGCCCGATACCGTACCCACCACTGCTCATCGTTGAACAGCGCAATCAGCTGTTCCTCATCTTCGGCTGTTCCCAGTTTCCCAAGCGCGGTCGCAGCCTGAACCCGGACATACCAGGCTGGATTGGTCAGATGACGACGAACCATTGGAAGATCCACCCGATCACGAAACTCGCCGAAGACAAATAGACAGGCCGCCAGCATATTTGCCGACGGCGAGTGATCGCTGAGGAATTGCCGCAATACAGGGAGACCGTGAGAACGTTGCGTGACCGGCAGATAGCGAATCAACCGTGGGCCAATATCCGGATCACCTTGAATGGCGGCCTTTGCAAGGACTTCGGACGCCAACTCCCGTCCCACTGAATTCAGCATCGAGACAATGTTGAGTGGAGACCAGTCCTTGCGTTGGCCGAGAATGGGTACGAGGAGGGGGAGTGCGTCTCCCGCGTTGATACGGAGTAAGGCCTGTGCCGCACTGAACGCGAGGAATGAATTGTGGTGGGTCAGCAATGGGCTGATCTGCGCCCATGCCGAGCGCTCCTGCAAGCGTCCCAATGTGACCAGGGCAAGAATTCGTTGGCTCAGCAGTCGAGACTGTAGGAGTTCTGCCGTGAGGTGAGGAGTGCCGACGGCGCGAGCGACGCGAACCAGTGGAGCGGTCATCGTCTCTCCTCGGGACTCGCAGAACTCGTTCCAGAGATAGAGAAAGACGACATAATCGCGACGAGACAATGACGGAAGGGTCGGAAGCGCCCCACAGGCGGATTGTTCCAGTAGCGGAGTCCACTCACGGATGATGCGTTGTTGCCGACGCTGGCCTACAAGTCGGTTCCGACGGAAAAGAAGAATGGAGGCCAAGAGGAGGATGATAATGCAGCCGATTGAGAGTGCCGTGACATACCACATTTCGAGTGGGAGATCGGCAGGGTCGAAGGTCAACAACGGATCCTCCATTGACACGTCGCCACTGTTACCAGTGATATATGACGCTGAAGCTGGCTCCACGTCTGGTGTACAGGGCTCCTCGGTCTTCGTCATATCCGGTGAGTTCCAGAGAGATCCGATCCGCCACGGGAAAAACGATCCCCCCTTGGATCGTCCGGCCGCTTATTCGCGTCACATCCTGAGTGGCAACGATCCGTTCTCCCGACGTCCCAAAGGAGCCTGAGGCAAAGATCTGGAGGCGAGGGGTTGGGCGCCACGTCAGTCGCGAAGAGAGGGTGATTGCGCCGGTTTCAGGAACGTAATACAGCTTCTCCGTCAGCCACAGGCGAAACGGAAGAAATACGGTCAATCCAGGCAGAAGCAGATTAATATCATCTGTTTTGTAGGAGAGGTGCCGATAGCCGAACGAGACCTCAAAGATCGTGAGCAGGGGATGCACAACCCCCAGTCCCTGGAATGCTTCGCCGATAAACGAATACGCGGGTGAAAAGTCGGGACTGATGGAGCCTTGTGCCGCGAGATAGCTCCAAGCCCGACGCCACAACGGGCTATACCCTTCGGCTGAGAAGACCGTGTCGTGGAAGCCGAATCGATTGATCGGTTCAACCCTCGCAATCAGGGTTTGTGCGCCAAAGGACTTTGAGACTTCGATCAGGACATTCCGTTCGTCCGGAATCCCCCGCGAATAGGAGAATTGCCCGTATCCCGCCTTCACATAGTCGCGGAATGGGAGCCGGATGGTCGAATCTCGTGGGCCGAGCGGTGCTTGCGGTGATGCTTCAAGTGCCGCGGTGATCCCCCGGATCCGCGCCGCAATCGCATCATCGCCGGTCACTTGATAGACGTGCCTATACTGCACCAGGGCTTCCTGTATGGCGCCGCTCCAGTACAAGGTATCGGCGAACCCTCGCAAGGCTTCTCGATTTGCACTGTCCTGCCGGAGTACCTCCTGAAACAGGTGGATCGCCGAGTCATACTGTTTCTGCCATGCACGCACACGTGCGAGGCCGATCTGGACATCAAGATCCGAAGGATGACGCGTGAGAATGTCGCGGTACAGCGATGCAGCCTGTTCGAACTGTCCGTCTCGTGCCAGTGCACGCGCGAGGGTCCCGCGTGTTTCGTCATCATTCGGAAATTCTTCCAGGATCTGCCGGTACGCGGTGATCGCCTGTCCGTACTCGCCTTTCTGTTCCCAATCCTGTGCCCGCACGATCCGCTCGGCCCTGTGCGGTCCGGTTGGTCCAGGGATGACAGTCGGCGACGGACTCTCCGACTGACGCAGGGCGCCTTTGATCGATGCGATGCGCTCAGCAACAGCGGGATCGCGACCAATGGTATAGGCTTGCTCATAGTATGGGAGGGCATCGCCTGAACGTTGTTCCCAGAACAAGAGATCTCCCAGTCCTCGGAGTGCTTCGACATGACGGGGGTTTTCCTGCAAGACCTGTTCGTAGAGGTACTGCGCATCCTTCCTATCGGTATGCCACGAGAGTACCCGTGCCAGCGCGGTTCGCACGTCGAGATCGGCCGGATGCCGTCGCATGATCTCTCTGTACAGGTCAGCCGCTTCGGCGTGGAAGCCTTGCCATGAGAGCAGCCGGGCGAGAGTCTCTCGGATCTCGTCATTCTCCGGATCCTGTTGAAGCATCGTGCGGTAGAGGGTGATCGCATCGCCATACCGTTGGGCGCCTTCAAATTGCTTGGCCTGATCGAGCAGCGCGCGGGGCGATGGCCCATCAGCAGCCTGGACTTGAGGGTGCCCAATCATGCCGAGCGAGACAACAAGGCTCCACCGGACCAACAGAGCACCGTTCGGAAATGACCGCGCTGAGGTTGGGTTGGTTGTCATCTTAATGCCGGAGTGCCAGGTAGGTTATGAACCACGAGTCCTGAAAAACTTGATTGGTGAATCTGAGCGAACAGGCCTGTGATCGTGTGCCACACTTCATGCGCGGTGCGGCCTGAGAACGAAATACGCTCCAGGCGTCCCGTCATGTGGTGATGGATGCGAAACCACCACGCACGTGGAGAGTCCGAAACGGTAACGCATCCAGGCTCTTGTCGGCATGGCGCAGCGACCACGTCCATCCGAAGGGGACGACTTCGGGATGATCCATCTGCACATGCAGCGGAGGAACCGCGCTTACCTGGGTTGCCCGACAGGCCCCGAGGGCTTGTCCAACCGCGGATTGGGCTAAGAGGTCAAGTCGTTCATCCGGAGGACGATAGGAAGAAAGAACAAAAGAATAGGCCGCCTGCCGCCCGCGCACTATAATTTGGGGAACAGTCTGAGAACCGGCATATACCAATTCGATTTCCTCGACATCGGCTAGTGAGTTCTGTCCAGGAACTGCAACGTCTTGGGTAAGGGCCAAGGAAGGCTGGAGCCATTCCGAGAGGACTCGCACACAGGCTGCCACCCACGTGCGCAACTGTCTCAATGGAAAGAGCTCAGGGAGCGAGCCGCAATGCACCACGAATACTCCTCATGTCGCATATGACAGTCGAAACCGTCTATGGCGTATCCCAGGCATTGTTTCTGTTGTATCTGGTTGCCCTGACGGGGGGATACCTGTTGCTCAATGCAATCTCCATCTTCTCGCTCCGGCAGTATTTCGAGGAGCGGATGGGCGAGCATTTCCCGCAAGCCTTTACGGGATACGAGCCGCAAATTAGCATCATTGTTCCAGCATATAACGAAGCCGCCACAATCGCGAGCTCTATTCAATCTTTGTTACAGCTCAAATACCCTGAATATGAAATCATCGTGGTCAACGACGGCTCGAAGGACGACACAATCGATGTGCTGCGCCGCGCGTTCAAGCTGAAACCCTTTCCTGAAGCTTACGGCCGCGACCTGCCGACGCAGCCGATTCGGGCCACGTATCATTCCTCGATCTACGCCAATGTCCGTGTGATCGACAAAGAAAACGGCGGGAAGGCGGATTCGCTGAATGCGGGGATTAACCTGTCGGTGTATCCCTTGTTTTGCTGTATCGACGCGGATTCGGTCCTGGCCCAGGACAGTCTCTATCGCGTGGTGCAACCGTTCTTATTCGATCACCGCACGGTCGCGTGCGGCGGCACGATTCGAGTGGCCAACGGCTGCTCGGTTGAGGCTGGGCGTTTGCAACGCGTCGGCCTGCCGTCGAACCCGTTGGCGCTGCTCCAAACCGTCGAATACTTGCGTGCATTCCTGTCCGGTCGACAGGGCTGGTCTCCACTGAATGCGATGTTGATCATTTCCGGGGCTTTTGGAGTGTTCCGCAAAGAGCCTGTGCTCAAAGTCGGAGGGTATCGCACGGCCACGATCGGCGAGGACATGGAACTGGTGATGCGCCTCCATCACTATCATCGCGTGAATGGCATTCCGTACCGCATTACCTATGTGCCGGATCCGGTCTGTTGGACTGAAGTACCGGAAGATTACCGCACCCTCAGAAATCAGCGCATCCGTTGGCAACGTGGGCTCTGCGACAGCCTTGCGGGGCACTTCGAGCTCTGCTGTCACCCCAAGGGCGGCACCGTCGGGTGGCTGGCATTTCCCTTCATGGCGATTTTTGAATGGTTTGGACCGGCGCTTGAGATCCTCGGCTATGGACTATTGCTGCTTGGATTAGGATTGGGGTTGGTGTCGTTCCAAGTCTGGCTTGTGTGTGTGGGAGTTGCTCTCGGACTCGGCATCACCCTGTCTTTGAGCGCCCTATTGATGGAGGAGATGACGTTTCATCTGTACCAACGACCATCGGACCTTTTCAAATTAGTCATAGTTTCGGTACTTGAAAATGTTGGGTACCGGCAAATCAATTCCTACTGGAAACTAATCGGTCTGCTTCGGTGGGTCCGAGGCACGAAAACGGAATGGGGCAATATGGTTCGGTCGGCCGCCTGGCAATCCCAGCAATCCCGTCCGGAAAATCGCTAATGCCTGGCGCGATACTCCCGTTCTGAATCGAACAGCAGGATATCGGGTAATCGCCAGATCGCGTCGAGTGCCTCGATAAACCGGGCCGATCCGATCGATCGGTCCGGCCGCGGCAGAGATTGAATACCTGAAGCGTTCGTCTCTGGTATTCCGAATGTCCCAACAAATGCTTGAGTTTGCCGGCAATGGGCTCCTGTCGTATTCGCCGTGAACAGCCCTGTTGCGCGCAGACGAGTCTTCCTGCTCTGCGGGAGGTTGAGCTCCATTTCACCTCCTGAAATCTCCTGCTAGAATGCGCCCGTGGATGTGATCGCCACACATAGCAATGCCGACTTCGATGGCTTGGCCTCCATGGTGGCCGCGAAGAAACTCTTTCCGGCAGCCCAGCTGGTCTTGCCGGCCGGCGCGCAGGAAACGGTCCGTAATTTTTTGGCCGGCCATGATCTGGACATCGTCAAGCTGAAAGCGATCGACCTTTCTCAGATTACCAGGCTGATTCTCGTCGACACCCAAGATCCCGATCGAATTGGATCGCTCAAGTCCTGTGTGGCTAATCGTTCGGTCGAGGTGGTGGTGTTCGATCATCATGTTGATGAGGCCTCTCCCTGTGCCGGTCGTTCTCCTCTGTCTCTAGTGCAGCCTGTCGGCGCAACGACGACGTTACTGATTGAACAGCTTCGCCGGCGGCAGATCGCCGTGACCCCCTTCGAAGCCACCGTACTGGCCTTGGGGCTCTATGAAGAAACCGGCTCGTTTAGTTTTACGTCCACGACCGCGCGGGACTTCAACGCCGGGGCGTTTCTTCTGGAAGCTGAAGCGGATTTGACCGTGGTGATGGATGTCCTTCGTCGTCCGCTGGATCCTGATACCGTTGCGCTGCTGAACGATCTGTTGGAGCACAGCGACGTGCATTACTTGGAGGGGCGGAAGGTCCTCGTCGCGACCAGCACGAGCGATCGTCGCCGCGGTGAAGCGGCGGGTGTGGTGCATATGCTCGCAGAAATGCAAGGGATTGATGCCGTCATCGTGGCGGTCATGATGGAGGACCGGGTCCAA
>JAHBWT010000118.1 GCA_019636815.1 Nitrospira sp. | reverse complement strand
GGCGGGAGTCGGAATTCGAGGCACAATCAGCGAGCACCTGCGATTCCGGTATGACGCGGCTTGGGCCCTTCGCCCCGGTCCATTCACTCCGGCCGGGTCGTTCTTTGGACATTTTGTACTGGAGGCAGTGTTTTGAATACACAACACCCGGTTGTCGTGCGCATCGTCATGAAAGGCTTGTCACTCGGATGGATATGAGCTCGGGGGGCGTAGCCTTTGCGTTGAGCCATGCGACGCTGGAAGGGAAGATCACGATCTTGGTGCTCCTGGTGTTTTCGCTGGCCAGTTGGACGGTCATCATCAACAAGTTTCATCAGCTGACGAGAGCCAGGAAACGTAACCAGCTGTTCCTCAGTTACTACTCGAAAGCCAAAAGCCCGTTGGTCATTTTCAGCAAGGGTCCGGTCAAATCACTCCAGGGGTCGCCGATGTACGACCTGTATTACGGCGGCTGCGAAGAGTTGAAAACACAGCAAGACAAATACGGAACCGAGAAGGTCCCGAACCATGGGATGAATGCCATCCGGATTGCGCTTGAACGGGTGCTGGGCGAGTCCGCCGTGGCATTGGAATCGGGGATGATCGTTCTGGCCACGGCCATCAGCGGAGGGCCGTTTATCGGCTTGCTCGGGACGGTATGGGGGGTGATGGACACCTTCTCGGGCATTGGTCGCGCTCAGCAGGCCACACTCACGACGATGGCCCCCGGTGTGGCCTCGGCGCTCATCGCCACGGTTGCGGGTCTGATGGTCGCGATCCCGTCGCTCTTTTGCTACAACTTTCTCGTGACGAAGATCAAAGCCCAAACAATGGAGTTGGATAACTTTGCCGCCCATTTGGAGGCGGTGTTTATGGCCGAATATCTTCGCCCGAAAGATCACTTCGAAGAGGCGGTCATGGAACTTGAAGAGCTGCGTCCGCGTAGTGCCGGCCAGGCAGGAGGTGACGCGATGGGCGTGGCGACAGGACACTGAAGATACGCGAAGCACTTTCACCAGATACGAAATACGAACGACGAATTAGACATGAGACGATTTTCAAGAAAGAGTCACGGTGCGGTCGCCGATATTAACATTACGCCGCTGCTGGACCTGGCTTGGGTCCTGCTCGTCATCTTCATTATCACGACGACGGCCATGGTGCAGGGGATCGAGCTCAAGCTGCCTGATTCGACGCCGCATGAAACGGATATGGAAACGACGACGCGAACGATCTCCGTCACGCGGAACGGAGCGACGTTTTTGGACGAAGCGCCGGTGCAGATTCCCCAGCTGGAACAGATCCTTCGAGATCTCAAGCAGGCGATGGGGGGGAAGCTTCCGATCGTTCTGCGCGGGGACGCCGGGGTGGAATATCGGCATGTGGTGGCGGTCTTGGATGTGCTGCAGCGGATTCCCATCGAAGACCTGGCGATCGCGACGAAACCACTGCCTGAAGGACAGTAATGCCGGATCACGAAGGGTGAGTGATCGGGGTCGGGCAGGCGGAATCATTCTCGTGAACCATGCCCGGATATGTTGGCTATCACAGCAGCAAGAAACGCAGTTGGAGCGCCACGACCACGATCGTCGTGGTCGTGGCGCATGTGATCGTTCTCGCGGTGATCTATCAACTTTCCCGAACGGAGTACATTCAGAACCTGATCAAGGTATCGAAGTTAACGACGGTGCAGGAGCCGGTGAAACCGCCGGAACCACCGCCTCCGGAAGAAACACCCGAACCGGAATCACCACCCGAACCGGAATTGCCGCCGGAGCCACCGCCGGTGGTGAGTGAACTGCCGCCGGAACCCGCGCCGCAGCCGATCCAGGAGATTCCTCCCGCCCCACCGTCGCTCGGAGAACGTGCAGATCCGGCGCCGGTCGACACAGCGCCATTCGCGATCGGCAAGGGGCGAAGTCGGTTCGCGCTCTACGAGGATCTGTTAATGGGCTCGATTCAGGCGTTGTATCGGCAGCCTCCCGAACTGCCGGAGGACCTTGAGTATGCCGTGTTGTGTGAATTGGTGTTGGACGAGGACGGATACGTGCTGGCTTACAAACTCTTGAATTCGTCGGGTAACGCGCTGTTCGACCGTTCTGCGCAGCTGGCGCTTTCACGCCTGCGACACGTGCGGCCTCCACCGCCGGGGATGTCACGGACTGTCGTGGTCAAGTTCTTTCCGCCATGACTATCCCGGAGCATCGTGTATTTGTTTGAGTAATGCCGGAGCCGAATCATGTCTTCCTTGCGTAGACGATTTGAAAAATTGCCGAGACGTATCATCGTGGGTCTGTTCCTGAGCAGCAGCGCACTGCTGCTCACGCACATCGTCAACGCCCTCATGGCGCAGTCTGTTGATCTTTCGATTCAACCGCCTCAACCGGTGGATGCAAGGGGACGTGTTGATGTGCAATCCGTGGATACGAGGGGCTCAGGCCGACGCCTTGCCGAGGACATTCTGACGAGTGGATTATTCCCGCTTCCTCCAAACGCAGCGGCGACCCTCTCGGGGCAAGTTCCTGCGGCATCTGTTCCTCTACCGGCTCCTCCACTGAACGTATGGTCAAAAGTCAGCTTGCTGGGAGTCGTGACGAGCCTGAACGGGAACGAACGTGCGATTCTCGAGGACGCGGGTAGCAAAACACAAACGATCTATCGAGTGGGGCAATCGATTCAGGATGTGGGTGAGTTGGTTGCGATCGAGCCGAATCGCGTGCTGTTTCGCAGCGGAACGCAGGAGGAGTGGCTGAATCTCGCCATTATTCCGCCGGAACCAAGCACCGTACCAAGGTTGTTGGGAGTGGTGATGGGCATGAAGGGAGATGAGCGTGCGGTGTTCGAGGGAAGGGAGAGCAAGACGCAAGCGCTCTATCGAGCAGGCCAATCGGTTCAGAATATGGGTGAATTGGTTGCGATCGAGTCGAGTCGCGTGCTGTTTCGTAACGGAACGCAGGAAGAATGGCTGAATCTCGCCATCATTCCGGCCGGGGCACCTGCCGGTCCCCACCCGCAGGTCGTGCCGGCCGTGAGTCCGGTAGCTTCCGTACCCGTAAAGCCGTCCCAGACGCCTTTCGTGTCCCCGACTTCATTGCCTCGCCGAGCAGTCGATCGCGCGCTTCTTGAGGAACTGGTGTCCGATCCGGACATGTTCATGACGGAAGCCAGGCTTCAGCCGCACGTTACGGCACGCGGTCAAATCGACGGTTTTCGGGTCGATGGTCTTCGGCGAGCGGGGGTGTTGGCGAAGACCGGACTGCAGAATGAAGATATTCTCTCGCGCATCAACGGAGTCGAGCTTCGAGACCCGGAACTGTTATGGAACATGCTGAAACAGATGCAAAATGAACAGACTGTCCGAATGGATGTTCTGAGAAGCAGTACGCCGGTAACCCTGATCGTCGATATCCGTAGCTGAGGGAGCAGGGAAGGCCTTCGCCCGGTACGCCCACCGGGAAAAGGCCTTTGCCTCCGGGGGTGTCGCGCGTCATTTCCTGGGGGAGGGGAGAGCCAACGTCTTGTACGGAGGCTCTCCTCTTTATTTGGACACGACGGATCTGTGGGTTCGAGCGGGGTTTGGGATTCTCATCTCTCTCGTCCGTCGCGGTTAGCGGATGGTCTGCCGCGTTAATTCTTCGTCAATACGAATTCGTATAATTGACATAGTGACGCGTATACATGTATCTCAGTGGCGAATTATTTGAAAACGTGCGGAGCGCTGTAACGATGGGCGATCGTTCACAGTGGGGCGGCTCCGGCATCGAAAGAGAACCGGCGGCTTCCGGTGCTCGAATCGAACGAGACGCCGGTGTCGGTTCGGATGGCCGCGTATGTCCCATCAACATTTTTATTGAGGAGGCGTTCATGAAAGATCGTCATGGTCGTTCCGCACTGTGGTCTGCGGTCATGGGTTGTGTCGGTGCCGTAATGTTGAGCGGCACGGCGCATGCCCTGCCGACCACGGATTCGTTCGTGCTAGGGGGGAACCTCAACAATGCAGGCAGCGTCCACGGTCTCGTCTCACTGCAGAGCTTTCCGTCGGTCACCCAGGACGTGCAATATTTGTCGAGCGGCGTCCCTACTGAGAAGACATTCACGGGCGTCCCGCTGTATAACTTCCTGACAAGTCCGACGGGGGGCGGCGGTATCAACTCGGTGTCGGGGCCTCCGGGGACGAGCACCAGTAATCTCCATTTGCGCGACTTTGTCGTCGTCACCGGGAGCGACAGCTATCGCGCCGTCATCTCCGCCGGAGAAATCAACCCAAATTTCGGGAACAAGCAGAGCTTGATTGCCTATCAGGAGGGCACCCCGCCGGGGTCTCTTGGGGACGACGGTTTCGCCAGGGTGACCGTCCCGGGGGATATCCGAGGTGGACGGTACGTGTCGAATATCTTCCGGGTCGACGTGTTCAGCGCGAGCACGCAATCTCGGATTAATGCCATTGATCAAAGCGGTCTTTCTAATGTGTTTGCCCTCGACGGCCAAGTCAACACTCCCCGCCTGTTCAATCTCGAAGCCTTGCAGGCCTTGCCGTCGGTTACCATTACAACGCCAAACGATCGGACGTTTACGGGAGTGCCCCTCTGGGATCTGTTGCACCATGAACTCGGTGGCGGCGGCATCATTGAAAACCCCGAGGTCAGAAACGACATCTTGGGAAAATACGTAGTGGCGACCGGAACCGACGGGTATAAGGCCGTCGTCGCCCTTGGCGAATTCCACCCGGGATTCGGCGCCAACGACATCTTGGTGGCCTTCGATGAGATCGAAGGCAACGATCCTGGATTGGGGACCGCCGGGTTCGCCAGGCTCGTGGTTCCCGGTGATGAGCGGAACGGTCGTTGGGTGTCCAACCTTATCGGGTTGGAAGTGTTCGACGCTCCGCCGACGGTCGTCCCGATTCCAGGAGCGGCGATCTTGTTTGCCACCGGCCTGGGCGGACTCTTATGGCGAATCGGCTCACGGCAGAAGACCATGACCACCACTGTCTAGGAGGGAGTGGGTATCGCCGTGGACGGCCAAGAGCCTTCGGCTGTGGGTGGCATTACTTGTCAGAATAATGCCACTCATGGAGCGGTCCTGTGGTTCCGTTCGAAACAGAGGAAAGATTCTTTTCGACCTGACGGCCTGTTCCCGTCCTCAACGGTGGAGTGATTGCATCAGGAGGTTGACGGGTGGATGATTCGTGATACTCCGGCTCCTGCTCTTCGTCGTCGGTCTGTGCATGGGGTGCCCGTTGCTTGTCTCGGCAGACGATGCGGCGCCGTCGTACCGGCATGGGGAGGCGGTCCAAGAACAAGGCCGCCTCGAGGGGGATGAACGGTGCGGTTCCGGCCAAATCGCCGAGGCCGGAGTGGAAAGCGTGCAGCTCGAAACCTCCGACATCACGTTGTACGAAAGGTTTTTCGAGTCCGTTCTGCATGCGCGGCCGATGCTGCGGAAAGACCACCCCCAAAGGGACATGTTGCGGGGCTATTGCTACCGTAGTCTTCTGATCGTGGTTCGGCAGGATGTGCGACAGCCGCGGCCGACGGGGTGGGTTCAGATCAACTTTTCGGAGCGGGATGTGGGCCGCCTTCAAGAAATGCTGCAGCGATCGTATGAACGTTCGCCGATCTTCAGGCTCGAAGAGGCTGAACGGGACAAAATCGTCCGTTTCAGGCTGAAACCGGATGTGAAACGGGGGAGCCGGAAAGCCGTGCGTTTGGAGGTGTCGGGTCCCGAGGGATTTATGATCGGGTTCGATCAGTACAAGTAGACGGCGCGAGTCGTTCGCGTCGCTCTCAAACCGACCGAAGCCATAGGTGGGAACAGAGGACGAGACGCAAGGGCGGCGATCGAGTCTGAATCGGTGCCATCCGCAAGACGGTATTGCCACATCTTCTCGACATCTGCTGCATCTTTACGAATGCCGACCGTGCGTCTTCCCGAGCCGCCGTTCTCCACTGAATCGGTCGTTTGAGTCTGCAGAGTGCCCATCGCGTTCGGGCACAGAGTGAGAACATGTTGGAGGTTGAAATGGTCAAACATATCCGGACGGTGTTGTGTCTGTCCGTTCTCTGTGCCGGGCTGCTCCTCGCTCGGGTCGTGTTTGCCGAGCAAGTGCAGGTGGCGGTCGCCGCCAACTTCGTCCCGGCGTTCAAGGATATCGCAACGGAGTTCGAAAAGGTCTCGGGACATACGGTGCAAACCACCGCCGGATCGAGCGGGAAGTTCTACGCGCAAATCAAGAACGGTGCGCCGTTCGAGGTGTTCTTTTCCGCCGATGACGAACGGCCCAAACTGCTTGAAGAAGAAGGATTGTGCGTCAAAGGCAGCCGATTCACCTATGCGGTCGGGCGGCTCGTACTGTGGAGTCAGGATCCGGCGTTGGTGAAGGGGGAAGAGACGCTCAAGACCGGGACGTTCAAGCATGTGGCGATCGCCAATCCTAAGACCGCCCCCTACGGTGCCGCTGCTATGCAAGTCCTCATCAAGTTAGGTCTGTGGGAAGGTCTGCAACCCAAGCTCGTGATGGGTGAAAATCTGGGGCAAACGAGCGGGTTTATCGAGTCGGGAAACGCGGAGCTGGGGTTCCTGGCCCTCTCGCAGGTCCTCGACGACAAGCTGAAGGGCAAAGGGAGCCGTTGGGACGTGCCGACGGATCTCTATGAGCCGATCAAGCAGGATGCGGCGCTCTTGAGCAAGGGTGAGAAGAATCCCGCCGCCAAGGCCTTGATGAAGTTCATGCAAGGCCCGAAAGCGAAAGCGATCGTCGGGCGGTTCGGTTACGAAGTGAAGTAGGCGGAGGCCGGCGGTCATGGCGCTCAGCGATCTCGATCTCAGCGCGCTGTGGGTCACGTTGCGGCTCGCATTGATGACCGTGATCGTGCTGCTGATCGTGGGCACGCCGATCGCCTGGTGGCTGGCGCATACCCGCTCGCGGTTCCGAACGGTCGTCGAGGCGGTCGTGGCGCTGCCGATCGTGTTGCCGCCGACGGTGCTGGGGTTTTATATTCTCGTCGCCCTTGGGCCGTATGGGCCCATCGGCCGGCTCACCGGTGTCACGTTTGCGTTCACGTTCTGGGGACTAGTGATCGCTTCCACCTTCTACTCGATGCCGTTCGTCGTGCAACCGCTGCATGCCGCGTTCGAAGCGATCGGCAAGGGGCCTCTGGAGGCGGCCTGGTCGCTGCGGGCCTCTCCGCTCGATGCATTCTTGACCGTCGTCTCCCCCATGGCCATCCGCGGCTATGTGTCCGGCATCGTGTTGGGATTTGCGCACACGATGGGAGAGTTCGGGGTTGTGCTGATGGTCGGCGGCTCGATTCCGGGCAAGACGCGGGTGCTCTCGACGACCATCTTCGACCATGTGGAAGTGATGGAATACACCCAGGCGCACATTCTCTCCGCCGGCCTGCTGGTCTTTTCTTTCCTCGTTCTCCTGGGCGTCTACGTCGTGAACCGCAAATTCCCCATCCACGTGTCATGAGCCGCCTGACCGCGCGGTTTGCCGT
>JAHBWT010000117.1 GCA_019636815.1 Nitrospira sp. | reverse complement strand
TCTCTTTTCACAATTGTGGAAAACAGGACGAGAAGCTCTTGTGGTACTGGGCTCTCCCATCCGCCTCTGTACCCTGGAATCATCGCTTACTGGAAAGGGGTAGCGACTGTTGGACTACCAAGTTTCTGCTCGGAAATATCGACCCGGCACATTTGATGATGTGATCGGTCAATCGCATGTCGTCCAAACACTGAAGAACGCGGTCTCGATGAAGCAGATCGCGCACGCGTACCTATTTTCCGGTACACGAGGCGTGGGCAAGACGACCGTCGCTCGAATCCTTGCGAAAGCGCTCAACTGTGAACGAGGACCGACAAGCCGTCCCTGCGATATATGCGAGAACTGCCGCGAGATCGCACAGGGGAGTTCGGTCGACGTCATCGAGATCGACGGCGCATCCAATACCAGTGTGGACGATGTCCGGGAAATTCGAGAAAACGTCAAGTTCACGCCGTTTCGCGGTCAGTTTCGCGTCTATATCATCGATGAAGTACACATGCTCTCTAACTCGGCGTTTAATGCCCTCTTAAAGACGCTCGAAGAACCGCCGGCACATGTCGTCTTCGTTTTTGCGACCACGGAAATTCATAAGATCCCCGCGACAATTCTCTCGCGATGCCAGCACTACAATTTTCGGCGCATCGCCAGGGCGGAGATCATCGAGCGGCTTCGACATGTCGCAGCGCAAGATCTGTTGATCCTCGAGGAACGAAGTTTCGTGGCACTGGCTCGGGCCAGCGAAGGAAGTATGCGTGATGCCCTGAGCCTGCTTGATCAGGCAATCGCCTACGGCGGCAAGACCATCCGCCATTCGGACCTTGAAGTACTCTTGGGAGCTGTACCTCAAGAGCTGGTCCAGGAACTCATGGGAGCTATCTTGGCCCAAGATAGCCCAGCCGCACTGACCAGCCTGGCTCATTTGCTTGATCAAGGGCATGATTTACGAGCATTTTGCGCGGAAGTGGTGGAGCGCCTTCGCAATTTGCTTGTGGCAGCAGTCATTCCTGGTACAACCGAATTACGCAGTTTGATTGAAACTGCGGAAGACGACCTGAACCAGCTGTCGGTGGAAGCTCAAGCGTTGACGCCTGAACAAATCCAGGAACTATTGGCAATCTTTCTTCAGACAGAAGATTCACTCCGATTCAGCTCCCACCCTCGTTTTGTAGTAGAAACTGCCGCCGTCCGAGCCACACGATTGTTCCGCCAGCGAGACCGTGACACAGCCCCGCCGCCCCGCCCAGATCCCCCTCAGCCACAGGCGCATAAACCTGTTCCAGGGGCAGCGACTCCCCTTTCTCAGCGCCAGGACATGCCTCCTGGGACAAAATTAGTTTCTCAAAGTAGTCCCAGCGCAAAGGAGGAACGCGGTGATGAACAAACCCGCTCCCACCCCGTCCTTAAACCTCTGAGCGATGCACCTGCGATTACTTCGGCGACCATGCCGACTCCAACCGTCGGCCCGCGAGCAACATTGCATTGGGAATCGGTTCAAGAGGAAGTCAACGCCTCCTTCCCCAATATGGCGCCGTTCCTCGAGGCTGGTCGGTTTGTTGGGATGGAGGGCGAGTTCGTCACCATCGGATTTCCTAAGCAGGCAACCTTGGCCAGAGCGAGGTTGGAGAAGGAGGAAAGTCTTCATCTCTTGGCACGGCTATGTGAGCAGCAAATAGGGCGCCCGGTCCGTGTACGAATTATCGAACTGAACGAGACGCATCCACCTGGGCCCACCATGGCCCAACTTCGAGCCGCCAAGGAACAGGCGCAGCGAACGGTGTTGTTTGAACGAGCAAAAGCGAATCCAACGGTGAAACAAGCACTCGAGATCTTCGGCGCTGAGTTGGCCGAGGTTCGTACTGTAGCTCAACAGGAGGCGAACGAATGAAAAATCCTTTCGGCAACATGAACAACATACTCAAGCAGGCTCAAGCCATGCAGGAGCAGATGGCCAAAATTCAAGAACAGGCGGCATCGAAAACCGCCAGCGGCACGGCAGGCGGCGGGATTGTCACAGTCACTGCGAACGGTGCGATGCAGATTGTCGGCGTGGTGATCGATCCAGAAGTTGTGAAGAGCGGTGATGTCGAGATGCTTCAGGATCTGGTGGTGGCCGCGACGAACGAAGCGCTCCGTAAAGCCAAGGAATTGATGGAAGTTGAAATGAAAGCACTGACCGGTGGAATGAAAATCCCGGGCTTGTTTTAATAATGGCGGTCGATCAGCAAGGCTTGTTGGCGAGACTGATCAAGGAGCTGGTCCGTCTCCCTGGAGTCGGTCACAAAAGCGCACAGCGGTTGGCTTTTCATCTGATGAAGGCTGATCGGGAGGACGCGTTACGACTGGCGGACGCCATCCGCGCGGTGAAGGACGGGCTAGCGTTTTGTCGCCAATGCCGGAATATCGCCGAGGGGGACTTATGCGAGTTTTGTCTAGACCCGAAACGCGATCGGACCAAGATTTTCGTCGTGGAAGAACCGAGCACCCTGTATGCCATTGAACGGGCAGGGGCCTACCGTGGCCTTTATCACGTCCTGTTGGGTGCGCTTTCTCCGCTCGACGGCGTCGGTCCTGGAGACATCCGAGCGGATGAACTGATCGACCGCGTGAAACTCGGTGGAGTTGAAGAGGTTATTCTCGCAACGAACCCCACGATAGAAGGAGAAGCCACCGCGATCTATCTCACACGATTGCTCAAGCCCTTCGGCATCCGTGTTTCGCGCATCGCCTATGGCATTCCCGTGGGCATGGACATTGAGTATGCGGACGAAGTAACCTTGTTGAAATCGATCGAGGGTCGTCGAGATTTGTAACAGCTGGTTGGCATTTGCGCTCATTGACCCTCTCTCAGCGAGGTTGGTATAGTTCCCTCGTCCCTCTTCTGATGTAGAGCCATGGCTATGAAAGCGCGTCCTTCAAAAAAACGGACCTCGTTCGCAAAAGCCTCTAGCTTAGTGCGTGCAAAACGTTCGGCGACTTCTCGAAAGGGCGGTCCCAAAAATGGAAAATATCCGGATATTCGCCGTGATCTTGAACGCCAACGCGAGGCAATTCTCAATGAAGCCGGCGAAGTGTTGACCCATCGCGGGGACATCGAAGCATTTCCCGACGTCAGTGACCAAGCGTCCGCCGAGGTCGATCAGAATTTTTCGATGCGTATTCGCGACCGCGAACGGAAGTTGCTCAAGAAGATCGACGAGGCCCTAGAGCGGATGGATGCGGCCACATATGGAACGTGCGAACACTGTGGTGGAGATATTCCTTATAAACGGCTCAAAGCCCGCCCCGTGACCACCCTCTGCATCAACTGCAAGACCCTCCAAGAACAGGAAGAGCAAGCTCGAGGCTGAGCTTTATCTCTACGTGAATCAGAAATGTAGCGCCACTCCTCCGACCAGATGGATCGTTGAAATGCTATATCGTTCCCAATAGGAGTCCGTTTCATATTTGAATGTGTGCCAACCCTGCGTCCACTTCGCCTCGCCAAAGAGAGCCAGATGCTTGATCACAAAGAACTTGATGCCTCCCAATGCCTGAATGGAAGGGGAAGTACTGGTCTCTTCATAGCCCAGTAGAGATAGGCGAACTCGTTGGGCCCCTCCTCCGATACCAATATAGGGATACCATCGACCCTGCGGCATGTCTGCTGTGGCCCAGATCGGATACCGGAACAGCAGATTGAAGGCCATATTGTCGACCGCGAATTCTGGCGCTACGTTGAATATTAAGACTCCGATCGGCGTACCAGTGCTCAAGAACGTCCCAAATGCCGGGAGTACCTGGCCCGCCGGAACATCGGCGGTAAACCTGGTCCAATCGATTTCAAATCCGATTTGTGGCTGCCAGTTGTACCTCCTGGGCAAATGCCAGACGGTGAGTTTGGCGCCGAATGTTCTGGAATCTTCAAAGCGCAGGTTCGTTGCTTTGGCGTTGACCGGTTCCACCAGGCCCGTGGAAAGGTTTATTGCTTGATTGAATTGATGCGTGGTGTCACCATGAAACGCCCATCCTCCGTATCCGCCAATGGAAAATTCCCAATTCCGCTCAGCAACTGCAGGCGTGGTTGAGACCACAAAACAGAGCCCGACAAGGCCGGACAACAATGCGCGACGCATGGCGACCCTCCCAAGTAGAGACATGAGCCAGGCATGATGCTACCGGAAGGATTTAGAACGTCTAGGGATTCCTGTTTTATTGCGCGGCCAAAAGAGGATCTTGTCAGAATGGAAAGGAACTAACGCTTCAAGGTTTTGATTCGTTCTTTAGCATGCACAATCCGGTCGGCCTCCTCCGGGATCCCCTCTACGATCGCCAGGTAGGTTTCATATTCAGAAAGGGCGCGTTTGGGGTTTGTCGCCTCGGACACCTCTGCCAGATTATAGCGGGCCAGTGCATAGTTGGGGCGAAGGACGATAGCTTTTTCGAAGGAACTCAAACCGGCGACCTTGTCACCAAGTTTGACCTGGACCGTGCCGAGGTTGTTCAGCACTTCCGGAACATTTGGCCTGAGCGCGAGTGACTGGAGCAACTCGGCTTTGGCTTTCTCAAGTTGTCCTTTCGCCTGCAAGGCCACTCCGAGTTTGTGTCGGGCTTCGGCAAGCCAGACCGTATTGGTGAACCCGCTCGCAATGGCCCTCTCGTACGCATTCACGGCAATGTCATAGTTTTTCTCGCCGCAATACGCGAGCTGCGCCGCTTGGCCACGTGCGAATTGTTGCAATGAGGGGAAGGGTTCCTTGTCTTCGGTCCCCTGGCTCTCCATATTCTGGCCTCTTGTGCCCCCGGTCGGACTGCGAAGTCGATCAAGAAATTCTCGTCGGTATGGGGAAAAGAGCCGAACGTAGGGGTCGATGGAGAAGGAGGCCTGGAGCAGAATCGGATGTTCCCGAAGATTGGAAACCAGATACTGGGTCGTACTTTTCTCATCGCCCGTCTCCAGCAGCGAACTGCTCTCCATGCTCTTCTTTGTTTCCAGTTGAGCCACGTTTACATAGAACTCGAGAGACGGTTTCAGCTGAGAGAGCGTGCGCCGGAGCACAGAATAGGGGCGGAGATCCAGCCCACTGGGAAACGTAAAGAGCGCTCCGACCAATACTCCGTCTTCATCGAAGAAATAGGATTCCTCTCCGTGCGAAGCACTGCTGTCTGACGAAATCGCGATTTCCTGCCCACTACCCCAATGGTTCGTCGTATGGGTGGAGGGGGGATGTTTTTCCAGGAATTCTACTTTGCTCTCGCAGAGTGCGGTCGAAGCTAACAAAGCGAGATCAGTTTCCGAGGGAGGAAGGGGGGGCCGGACCGGGGCATTTGAACCACAGCCTACGGTTAAGCTTAGCGTGAGCAACAAGCTGAAGGATGCCAGTGGTCTTGAGATGTTCATGCACGAAGCCTCTCTGAGAGGAACCATACACGATTTGAGGGGGTCTTCGCGAAGAGGAAATAAAAAGGCCCGCTCTTTCGTGAAGAGCGGGCCTGATCGTCACAGAACTACCTAAGATCCCTAGTGGCGTTGTGCGTCGAGCATACTATCTTCGGCAGTATACCCGTGGAGATACGGAAAGGTTCCGCCAAGCGTATACATCGGGCGATTAATCCCGTAATCAAAAGCGTGCCCAATCGGGTGCAGAATGAACCCGACCCAACGAAGTGGATGATCATTGATGGCCGATCCTGCCGCCGGATTTGAGTAAACCAATGCGGTGCTATCCAGAATATTATAAATACTTGTTGGAGGCGAGTATTCCTTATCCTCGGCAGCCACACTCTGCTGATGCGTCGTGCTGCAGCCGGTTGTGACCAGAGCTAACATCATCATACCGACAATCGTCAACGTGGCTTTCATACATAACCTCGCTTGTTTCGGGCCCTTTGCTCTCCCATGCTCAAAGCCGAATCCATCAGAGAGACCATGTGAAGTGTAGCCGACAACCCCAGTTCTGTCCAGAATCAGGCGCCAGTGCCTGCCTACACGAAGCCAGTGTTTCTGAGGAGTGAGAGAGAAAAGCAGAGTGGAAATACGTGGTGGGCGATACAGGTATCGAACCTGTGGCCTCTTCCGTGTGAAGGAAGCGCTCTGCCACTGAGCTAATCGCCCAACCGAGCGCGAGTCTAACACGGGATTTCAAGCTGGTTCAACGTGGTCCCTCTCCTTGACTTCACCAAAAGACGGTTCCTAGAATGAATCTTTTATTCACAGGAATTTCCAATCACATGCGTGACGACGTTGTCATCGTGGGTGGTGGTCTGGCGGGGTCCGAAGCTGCTTGGCAGGCAGCGAATCGTGGCGCAAAAGTCACGCTCTACGAGATGCGCCCGAAGGAGATGACGAAGGCGCACAAGACCGGAAACTTGGCCGAACTTGTGTGCTCGAATTCGCTCGGGTCCGCCGATCCGCTGAATGCACCGGGCATCCTCAAAGAAGAGATGCGCCGGTTGAATTCGCTGATCATTGCCGCCGCGGAACAAGCTCGTGTGCCGGCCGGGTCGGCACTGGCCGTGGATCGGGACCAGTTCTCTCAACACATTACCCGCGCGCTGGAGGGCCATCCAAACATCAGAATTCTGCACGAAGAGATCGCAGCGATTCCCACCGATTGTCTCTGCATCATCGCCACCGGGCCATTAACCTCCGATAAACTGTCACAGGCGATCCGTGCGGCAACGCAATCGCAACACCTGTATTTTTATGACGCCATCTCGCCGATCGTCGATGCCGACTCGATTAACATGGATGTGGTTTTTCGCGCCTCTCGTTACGATAAAGGGGGGGATGATTATTTGAATTGCCCTATGACGGATGTGCAGTACAATGCGTTCTACGACGCTCTGCTGGCTGCGGAGAAGGTGCAGCCGAAGGAATTTGAGAAAACGCCCTATTTTGAGGCCTGCGTGCCGATCGAGGTCCTGGCCGAGCGAGGCCGCCAAACGATGCGGTTCGGCCCGATGAAACCCGTCGGCCTGAAGGACCCACGGACCGGGGTTGAACCAGCCGCGGTTGTCCAATTGCGAACGGAAAATATCCATCGCACCTGTTACAACCTGGTGGGGTTCCAGACCAAGCTCATGTATCCGGAACAGAAACGCGTGTTTCGGATGATCCCTGGGCTCGAACAGGCGGAGTTTCTCCGGTATGGCAGCCTGCATCGCAACACATTCATCAATTCTCCCCAGCTTTTGTTGAATACCTTGCAATTCAAAGCCCGCGGCACTCTCTTCTTTGCGGGACAACTTGTCGGTGTAGAAGGCTACACCGAATCGGCTGCCATAGGCGGTCTCGCCGGCATTAATGCCGCGCGGGCCCTCGCCGGACATCCGTTGATCACCCCACCACCCACGACGGCGCATGGCTGTCTTGTGTCCCATATCGCGTCATCGGATCCGCGCCATTTCCAACCGATGAACAGCAATTTCGGCCTGTTTCCCCCCTTGGCGAACCCTCCGAGAGACAAGGACAAGAAACGCCGTGCATTGAGCCAGCGAGCCCTTGAGGATTTCGACTCATGGAAGATGCGATCAAGACTTTCGTAATGTACCTCCAAGTGGAACGCAATGCGTCACACGAAACCATTCGTAACTACCGATC
>JAHBWT010000116.1 GCA_019636815.1 Nitrospira sp. | reverse complement strand
ATCGAGAGCGGAAGTCTTGTCGTTCCATAGTTATGCACACGAATACGCTCGTACCACGTGCCTTGCCAGAGAAAGCGTGTACGGGAAAGATGGAGCGTCCCGCGCGGGACATGCCGTTGTCCTTCCAGCATCATGTCGGAGTTGGTGAGATCCACTGTAAAGAGGGCATTGTCCTCTTTCGCTGAAGCGCTGAGCATCATCAGCCGCTGTGTTCCAAGCGACAGCTCGAATCGTGAGAGAAAGCGCGTCCCTTCATGATAGAGCCCCTGCGGACCCGGAAGAACCCGGTACACATCACCGTACCGATCGAACACGGCGAACGTCTCCCCATGCTTCAAGACTTCGGTGCGACCATCGGCTAGCGAAGATGATGCAAGGATATAATAGTGGTCGTTCCATCGGATCACGTCCTTCATAATAGTTCCCTCAACTACACGATGGTTGTCCGGCTCATCCGCGCGGCGACCAGGGCCGACAGCAAGAGAGCCCCTCCGATCCCAAGTAGGCCTGTTTCTGGTCCTTGTTGCTCCGTGATCCAACCAAACGCAGAGATTCCACCGATGGCGGCGGTCATGGCACCGGTCCCATAGAGTCCCAGCACTCGCCCGACCATCTGGCTTGGTGCCAGCTCCTGAATCATCCCCCAGGCAATCGGCGTAAAAGCGCCCAACCCGCAGCCGACGATTCCCATCAGGAGACCAGCTAGGTACGGATCAATTGTCCATATCAACCCGCACAGAGCGGCGCCGCTCACCACACTCGTGCTCACGATCAACTTTAAACGATCATTGACCATCCAGTTCGTCACCCATAACAGCCCGATTGACGCAAGCAACAATCCGATGCCGAGCGCCGACCATAAGTAGCCGACCTCAACCGGGCCAAGGCCGAGCATTTTCCTTGCGAATACCGGAAAGAGCGCGGTGAGCGCGCCACTGCCGAACGTGTGGAGCGCTGCGGTAACGGTCAAGAGTAACAGCCCAGGTTGGATGACCACGCTATAGCGAAATCCCTCGACGAGATCCTGCAACATTGTCGGAGGCGTTGCAAGCGATGGCGTGATCGCGGCAGGCTTGCCAAAACGGACCAGCATGAGGCACGCGGCCGAAAGCACGTACGTCACTGCATTGAGGCATAACACTTCCTGTGATCCGTATGCGGCGATACCTAATCCACTCATAGCAGGACCAAAAATGATGCCGAGACTCGTGGTGCCCTGGAGCAACGCGTTGGCTGCCGTGAACTGCCTCTTCGGAACGAACGTCGGGATGGAAGCTGTGAGAGCGGGCCCGAACACTGCTGAGGCGATCGCGTGCAGGAAAACTAAAATATAGAGCACCGATACCGTAAAGGATTCAACCGGAATCAGGCACGGAATTAACCCGATCAGCAACGCGCGCAACAAATCGCTGGTGATCAGCAACACCTTCTTCGGAAGTCGATCGACATACACACCGATGATCGGCCCCAGAACGATCGGGGGAATTGTCTGGAGCAGCCCGATCACCGAAGTTTTGAGCGGTGATCCGGTGACAGCGTAGACGAACCACAGGAGCGCGAGTTTGGAGACACCGTCGCCGATTTGAGAAATGAGTTGTCCGGACCAGACCAGTCCGAAATCTCGGGTCAGAAGTAGCGGACGAGTCTTGACCTCGTTGAGATCTGCTTTCTCCACTATAGCGGGAGAGCGAGAAAAGTGGCCGGATCGGCCCGGCATCAGCTCTCGCCCTCCAGCCTCACCTTTTCGGTGTTGACGGCGCGCACTCCGGGCACTTGCCGAGCAGCCTCAGCGGCCTCGAGGGCAATGACCTGGAAGCGAACCGTTCCGTGAAGCAGGACGATACCGTCTTCCGTTTTCACCTCAAAATTGGCTGCCTTTAAGGTGGCACTCCTGGAGAACCGTTCTTTAATCAAAGAGGTGAGGGCGTCATCCTGTTTCTTCAACAGCGTCTTGGCGAGATCTTTCTCTACAGAAAGCTTATTGACGACGTTCTTGACGCCAGGGACCTTCTGTGCCACTTCTTTCGCGACAGCCTTCTCTTCTTCTGTCGAGACGCGCCCGCTTAAGGTAATTGTTTGCTGATCATCTTCCACTTCGATCTCGTAGTGGAACAATCTTAAATCTCCCATGAGGGCCAGCTTGACCGAGAGGATCAGGGAACCCAGCGTCTTCTTGAGAGCCGGCTCCTTGTCTTTCACCTCTTGGTCAGGTGGCAGGTCGGCTTTTATCGTAGGCGCGACTTGAGATTGCGGCTTGGCTTCCGGTGTGGGTTTGGGTATCGCCGGCTGACCGTCGGACGCGGCCGGTGCCTGGTGTGGCCGTGGCGCCGGCTTGTCCGGCGCAATTTCTTTGTGCTCCGCCGCCCCCTCACCTTTCGTCTTAGGCGCCGCTGGTGACTGTGGTTTCGCTTCCGGCCCCGGTTTCGGTGGCGCAGATTGACTGTCGGGCGCAGGTTTTTTCGGAACGACCTCTTTGTGCTCCGTCGCTGTTTCGTTCTTTAGCGTGGGAGCTGTTTGAGGCTGTGGCTTAGCATCCGATGCTGGTTTGGGCGGCACAGGCTGACTGTCGGATACAGCCGGCGCTTGTGACGAACCGGATACTGACTTTTCCGATACACCTTCTTTGGGCTCTGTTGATGCATCACTCTTCGTCGCCGGAGTAGTGGGGGGCTGTGGCTTCGTCTCTGCCGCCGGTTTGGGTGATGTAGGTTGGCCGTCGGAGGCTGCGGGAGACTGGGATCCCCCTGAAGATACAGGCTTTTCCGATGCACTTTCTTTTTCTTGGGCATCAGACGCCTCAGCGCGCACACCCATAGGCCAGAATAAGGACAGACTCAGAATGAGAACGCTCAACGCTCGTGATGACTTGGTCATCGCACGATTCCTCCTCGTGAACTTCATGGCTTGAAGATCACCCACGCATTCTAACCCGCTGTCGCTTTCCTGTCATCTGCATAGAACACGGCACAGCCCCAGTCCGTCAGGGGGCTGATCACCATGCGATGAAGTCGGTATTGCCCGAGAGACGTTTGAGAACGCTTCGCGGTGAAGCCGTGAGATCTGTATCTAGTCCGGGCGCGGCTGGCTCAGGAAGGAAAGGAGCCAGCCGTGGCAACTGCGAAACCTCGCGCGTGCGATTTGTAGAAGCTGAATAGCCATGTGGTGGCGGCCGTCATCAGAAGAATGACACTGATACCGCCTAAGCTTGCGGCAGGTCCGATAGTATCCGCGGCCCATCCAAAACCTGCCATCCCAGCCATCGACGACGCCATGCCTCCCGTTGCAAAGCTTGTAAACACTCGACCGAGGAGATGCGTGGGCGTCAGTTCTTGGAGCATGGTCCACACCAACGGCGTAAACATGGCCGTGCTCCCTCCGATCACGGCGAGCAAGGCTCCGGCCGCAACAGGAGCTTCGAGGAAACCGAGTGCAGCCACCGCAATACCTCCGATCGCCAGCGCGCCGGACATGAATCGAAGTCGCCACGGTACGTCTCCCTTGGAGATCGATGTCAGAACAAGGGAGGCGAGCAGCATTCCGACGCCAAGCGCTGACCAGAGCCATCCCAGTTGGATCGGGCCCACGCCAAGCACGTCTTTCGCAAAAACGGGCAACAAAAAGATGAAGGCACTAACGCCGACGCTATAGAGCGTGGCCGTCAGCATGAGGAGCATGACGGTCTTTTGTTCGACGAACACGAAGCGGAAACCCACCAGCAAATCGCCGGCGATGCCTTCCGTCAACCTCTTGCGGGCACCATGTGCATGAACGAGCGTCTCGCGCACCCGAATGGGGAATAGGCACAAGGCAGAGAGAAAAAACGTCGCCGCGTCAATGAAGAGCACGTTTTGGGCTCCGATAAGGGCAATACCGAGACCGCTGAGGGCGGGTCCCACCAAGAGTCCCATGTTAGTTGTGGTTTGCAGCAGAGCATTGGCGGCAATCAGCCGGTCCTTGGGCACGATCAGTGGAACGGCGGAGGTCAAGGCCGGCCCAAAAACAGTGGAGAAGATTGCCGTGGCAAACACGAGGACATAGAGCCGATCGAGCGTCAAGGCTCCCATAGCATAGAGCACAGGGATCAGGAGAACCATCAAGGTCCGAAGCAGGTCGACCCCGATCATAACCGGCTTCTTTCGAACACGGTCGAGATACACACCGATCAGTGGACCCAGCAGCAGAGGTGGGAGGGTTTGAAGCAACCCGACCATCGTCATCTTGAGCGCAGACCCGGTCAGATCGTAGACAAACCAGAGCAACGCCACTTTGGTGAGACTGTCACCGATCTGTGAGATCGTCTGGCCCGCGAACAGGAAGCCGAAGTCTCTCGTCTTGACTAACTCCCACCCTCGCGTGCGACTTGAGGTGGAACGGATTTCCGTCGAAGCCGTTGCGACGTCAGACATGTCGGCCTCGTCCAAGAAATTTGTGCGACTCAGTCTTGAACGACTCGTTGTTTGACCGCTCAAACGGCATGTTCCGCGTGGCTTGCACCGCTCCGTCTTCGAGCAGAAGACGTTCATACAACGCCACATAGTCACGGGCCATCCGATCCGCTGTAAACCGTTCGTCAAACGCAGCCCGGCACTGCTTTCGATCAATAAGAGGGACCTGGTCGACTGCATCCACCATCTCTTCAATGGTTTCGCAAATAAAGCCGGTGACCCCGTGGTCGACAATTTCTGGAATTGAGCCACGCCGATAGGCTATGACCGGGGTACCACAGGCGAACGCTTCGATCAACACCAGCCCAAAGGGCTCCGGCCAGTCGTAGGGACACACGACTGCCATCGCATTACCGATAAACTCGTCTTTTTCAGCATCGGAGATCTCCCCCACGAACTCAATCAAGGGGTGGTCGAGTAACGGCTCAATTTCAGCTTCAAAGTAGGTCCGGTCCACACGATCAACTTTTGCCGCAATACGCAGTGGAATCCCGGTCCGTTTGGCGATCTCGATCGCGTGACCAGGGCGTTTTTCAGGAGCAGTCCGTCCCAAATACGCCAGATACCCTCCGGATTGTGGATGAAATGTATACAAGTTACGCGGAAGTCCGTGATACACGGTGCCGGCCCAATTGGCCCAGGGCAGCGGCCGGCGTTGGGCATCGGATATGGAGACCAAGGGCATTTCAGAAAATTCTCGGTAGACCGGCTCCAGCTCCGGAAGGTCCAAGCGACCATGCAGGGTTGTCACGACTGGAACGGGATTTCTCCGCGCTAAGGGAAACCCGGTGAAGTCCAAGTGGGAATGAATAACATCGAAATCACGTGCTGATCCAAGGCCTTTTTCTCGCAACATCATCAATGGAGCATCGCGGTTGAAGATACCGGTATTCAACCGGAGCGCCTGTGGACAGATCGCCTCAAGCCGTGCGGCCGTTTCTGAGTCACCGCTGGCAAAAAGCGTCACATCATGTCCCATCGCAACTAACTCTTCTGTCACATACGAAACGATTCGTTCAGTTCCTCCATAGAGTTTCGGCGGAACACTTTCCCACAGCGGAGCCACTTGTGCGATTCTCATGGTCTTCCTTTCTTCTTGGTAATCGACCGGGCCACTCAGTCGCCAGCTTGTATTGGCGTTAGTGTATGTCGGCCAAATTGATCGGGCCTGCCTAAAGATTTGTTGATTGAAGGTTGAACTTTACTGTGCTGTTCAGTGAGACTTTCTTTGAGACTTTCTTACTGCTTCATTTACCCGCTCCTCACAAGCGTCATGCTACGCACCGCAACCGTTCTGGCTCAACGGACAAAATCTCTCGGATCAAACCAAAATATGTCCAGTTGCAGAAGCTTGACTTGCCGTTCGGCCTTACGATTGCTACCCGTCCGATAGGGGAATGATGTCCAAGTTTTTCTAGGGCCATTTGAACCATTAGCGGACAAGAGCCACCCTCTATCACCATGCGAAATGAAAGATTCGGAGAGACTTGTACCCCGGGCCTATCGCGGATGTATCGCGACGTATCGAACCCTATGCAACGACGCCACGGCATCCCCCATCACGCGGGGCGATCTCTTACTCACCGATCCGCGCGGCTTTGACGATTTTCTCTCCTCTGATTTGCTCCAGGAAGAGATCAGGAGGGACTGCCGGGGGAACAATTCGTACTTCCTGCCAACCTTCGTTCACCGCTCCCTTGTGACCCCTCTTTTCATGGACCCACTGGTCGATGCTCTCCTGACTCGTTCCTTCGCTGAAAGTGACCCAAAAGAGGAACGGCTGCTTCTGAGAGTTCTGCAGACCCTCCGCTACCTGCAATGACGGATTTTTTCTTGCAACATCCGTCTGACTCGCTAGCAAGCCCTCGGAGTTTGAATCGACAGCCTTCGATGCGTTCACGCCAGCCGCGTGAAGCTTGGCCGCCAGGATATGGTTGCGCTCTTCCAGACTAGCCATCGCTCTTGATAATTCGGCATTGTCTTCGGTGAGACTTCTGACCGCCAATTCAAGCTGTTCTTGATCCACCATCCCCCTACCGACAGGGTGATTCGTCGGGCGATCCGTTTCAGGTCCGACGCTTTCCTGACGTTTCTCCATCTCTTCCTTGACCATGACGACGCTGGACGCCACGGATTCATGGCTTGACGACAGTTTAGCCATGGTTTGGTGGAGTTGCGTCATACCTTTCTGTTGGGACTCCAAGGTCGCTCCGACTTTCTCCTGCATCCGCACAAGTTCACCCAGCTGCTGCTCGAGTTTGTCCATCTCAGCAATCGAGACGGTCCGGAGAGCCTCTGGTTGCACGCCAGAAACCGAGCCTCGTTCAGGGCTCATCCAGGTCGCCATTCGGTCGACCACCAATCCAGCCACCATGACCGCCAACAAAGCTTGTGTGAAGGCGACCGTTCGCATACCGTGTGCGATCGCCGCATCCGGACGCCGAATCGCCAGCCTATCGGCTACACCGGCTAGAGCTTTCCAAGTCCGACTCCAATAACTCGGGGCGGGAACAAACACCGCGTTGAGTGATCCTCCCTGCGCGGTGTTGTGGACACAGAGCTCAACCGCATCAGATGAAAGCTGGATACGGCTGGTCCGATACCCATAGTCAGGCGCAACTAGTCCTCCCAAGAGAGTTCCAGCTTCGGTTCGAAGCTGTATCGTCTCGATGTGATCAAGGCTCTGGACATGCAAAGCCGCATTCCCCCCCACGCCCTCAAGCTCACCAACACGCCGCTCATTGACATACACTTGTATAGGATCCGCCTGACCACGAGCCGAGCGGCTGGGTTGGGCGCTCAATGATTGAAGGAGTTGTGATCGATATACTTCCAAATTCTCTTCGTACCCCATACGGCCTCCTAACTTCCTTTCCCTATCTTCATGCCTGGCACTGCATACGCCGGGTACCTGCTTAGGGCCGTACCTGCAATTCCAGCCGTGGCTTTTCCTCAGGCAGCGACCCGTTGGAACCCAAGCCCCATGCGGTTTGCATGCAGTCTAGGCACAGCGCCAGGTGCCAAATTCGGTAATCGCACCCGTAGCCCTGGGTAAACATTTCCCTCCATTGTGAACGCGAAAGACAGGGATAATGATCCGGCTCACTTTTCCGATAATGGGCCTGAGCAACCCGGATCAGTCGCTCCGCCTCGCTGTTGAATCGTTGGCGATGACGTTGTTGTTGGCTGCTCAATTCCGCCAACTCAGTCTTCGTGAGGCCCATCTCATCCATCGTGCGTTGCCATCCGCTCTCACGCCACCGTCGAAAATTCTTATAGATGCGTTGGCTTTCCAACCCATTGAGCCCGGTCACCGCAATGACTTCCCCCGGACCCCATCCATAGGAATGGCGATACAAGGCAATCAGCGCGTCACGGCTGACCACTGCCCTCGCGACAAGCCCGTCGAGAAACCTTCCAAGCGGTCGCAGAAGGTCCGGGTGATAGCAAAACGGCTCCGGCTTACTATGCTGCTTGGCCACCAACGAGTCGAATAGAAATAGTGGCCGGCATGGAACTTCGGTGCGGCCACAGACCAGGAACCGCTCAAGGTATTCGGAGCCCCACCGCAACGCAAATTTTTCATGCTCGATATCGTCATTCCATTGACCGGTTTCCCGTAGAAACCGCTTGGTATATCCCGTGGCCCGATCCAACAGAACCGGCAAGGCCTGCGAGACAACTCGATCAAACTCGTCCGCCGTCGAGACAACCTCTTCAAGGCGACTCACCGTGAC
>JAHBWT010000115.1 GCA_019636815.1 Nitrospira sp. | reverse complement strand
CTTCGAGTTCGTCCCAGTGTGATTCCAGACGAGATCCTCCCGTCGCCATCACTTCATAACAAGTCACAACCAGCGGCCGAGCAGCGGTAATCTGGGAGTCGAGCTGCCGAAGAGAGCCGGCAGCGGCATTGCGAGGATTGGCGAAGGCATCCAGCCCTCGTTCCGTCATGCGCCGGTTGAGCGCGTGAAAGTCACCGAGACGCATATAGACTTCGCCACGCACAGCCAGATGATCCGGACAAGTCTCGCCCCGCAACTGGAGAGGCAACGAGCGAATCGTCCGGAGATTGATGGTAATATCCTCTCCGATACTGCCGTCGCCACGGGTCGAACCACGAACAAAACGTCCGTGATCATAGACGAGCTCAACCGAGAGGCCGTCGAATTTCGGCTCGACCGTGTACTCAACCCGGTCCGTTTCGAGCTCTCGTTTCATTCGCTGGTCGAATGCCAGGACTTCCTCGGGGTCAACGAGGGAGTCGAGGCTCAACATCGGCTGTTCATGCCGTATCTTCCCGAGTTCGCTCAAGGGAGGAGCACCGACGCGCTGAGTAGGGGAATCAGGCGTGATCAGTTCAGGGTGGGCCCGTTCCAGTTCAGCCAGCTCTCGAAACAACCGGTCGTATTCACCATCGGAAATCTCCGGTTGGTCCTTGACGTAATAGAGGTAGTCATGATGCCTGATTTGAGCCTTCAGCCGAGTATATCGGTCTCGGTCGGCTGTCGAGATCTGCGACGGGGAAGGTGAGTCGGGGGATAGAGAATCCTGTTGCATCGCCGCTCTTACCGATGTGCGACTGCGGTGATCGTTGTTTGAATACAGTGGCAGCCAACGTTTGGCATGGGTCAGGAGAGAGGCGTGAACGAGCGCGACAGTAGCATAGGTGACGGAACCGGTCAAACCGAACCATTCTCACGTACTTTGACTTTCGTATCGGTGGCCACTATTCTAAGATTCTCTTCGTTCGTGGAGAATGGACGGAGAATGGGTAAAAAGGGATGGAGGAGGATCTATGCAGAAGAATGAACACCCAATGCGTGAACGAGTGAGAAAGTTCGCTCTCCTAATGGCCCTGATGTGCGGCGGGTCGCTGATCACCGGATGTGTAGTGTTGGAAGAAAAATACAACGCCGAAAAGGCGAGAAGTTTGAACTTCCAGCGCCTCCTGGCGCAAGAAGAAAAGCGGGCGGCTGAATTGGACAGTGAGGTCAGACGCGCGAAGGCCGAACTGGCTGAATTCGAGGCGCGGAACAGGGAATTATCCTCTCAAGTGCAGATGGCGCGTGAACAGATGGGCCGCCTGCAAGAAGAAGCAGAAGCGATTCGGGAAGCCACGCTGCTCGAACGAAAGGCCTTGGAAGACATGCAGCGGAAGGGGCGTTCCCCTGCCGCCAAGCAGAAAAAAACTGGAACGCGCAAGCCTGCCTCGAGCGATTTCGACCGGAACGACTATGCCGACGAAGATTTGTCAGCCGGCGTCGGCGCGAAGGCTCTTGTGAAGGGCGATGCCAAAATGCACGTGGTGAAGCCAGGAGAGACCCTCTTCGGTATCAGTCGGCGGTATGGCATTGAGATGGATAAGCTCAAGAAGATGAACAAACTTCCGGATGACATCATTGAAGTCGGCCAAAAGCTCATTTTGGTAGCAGAGTAAGCGGCAAGACATGCGGTCTGAGACGTATTCCCTGAACCTGGATGAGTTCCGGTCCTACGCGAAGCAGGGGAATCTGATCCCACTGTTCCGCGAGATCCTGGCGGATCATGACACGCCGGTCTCGGCTTTCGCGAAGATCGATCATGGCCCTTCGGCCTACTTGCTGGAAAGCATTCAGGGCGGGGAAAAGTGGGCACGGTATTCCTTTCTTGGGAGCGGGTCTCCGCTTGTCATCTATGAAGATCGCGGAGATCTGTGCATCAAGAAGGGGGCGCATCGCCGACGCATCCCTAGCCGAGGAGCGCCGCTGGATCGCCTGCGAGAACTGATGGAAGCGTATCGGCCTGTGACGGTTCCGAATCTCCCTCGCTTCGTCGGTGGAGCGGTCGGCTACCTGGGCTTCGATATCGTGAAGACGTTCGAGAACCTCCCTTCTCGTCGAAAAGAGCATCTTGACCTACCGGACTTTGCATTTCTTCTGACCGAAACCCTGCTCATTTTCGACAACGTCTCGCAAAAGATCAAAGTCGTGGCCAACGCTCATGTCAAATCCGCCTCGGAGCGAGATGTCCGCGCGGCGTATCGACAAGCGACGGGAAGAATCGAGGCCATGATCGACAGAATTCGTCGGCCTCTGAAGCGCGCGAAACCGAAACGCCGCCGATCGCCGATTCGATTCATGTCCAATATGAGCAAGGCCGATTTTGAAAAGATGGTCTCTCGCGCCCAGGAATATATCAAAGCTGGGGATATCTTTCAGTGTGTGCTTTCACAACGGTGGGAAACGAGCCTCCAGGCCCCGCCATTTCAGCTCTACCGAGCTCTTCGCGTCGTGAATCCGTCGCCGTACATGTACTACTTGCGTATCGCCGGAGTCGAACTGATCGGCTCGTCTCCCGAAATTCTTGTGCGATGCGAAGACGGGCTTGTGTCGGTACGCCCCATCGCAGGGACCAGGCGCCGCGGAACGACGATGGAAGAGGACGCAGAGCTGGAGCGCCGACTGCTCGCCGATTCCAAGGAACGGGCGGAGCACATCATGCTGGTGGACCTTGGACGCAATGATATCGGTCGCGTCGCTGAACGAGGATCGGTTCGCGTCGAGTCATTAATGAATGTGGAACGGTACTCGCATGTGATGCATATCGTGTCAAACGTGACGGGAAAGTTGGGCGCAACCAAGACAGTGTATGATGTGTTGAAAGCGTCCTTCCCCGCCGGCACGGTCTCCGGGGCTCCGAAGATCAGAGCCATGGAAATCATCGAGGAACTCGAGCCGACCAAGCGGGGGCCCTATGCCGGCGCAGTGGGGTACATCAGTTTTTCAGGCAACATGGACATGTGCATCAATATCCGGACGGTCGTCGTTTCACGGCATCGGGCGTTTATCCAGGCCGGCGCCGGCATCGTGGCCGATTCCAACCCGGAACATGAGTATGAAGAGACCTGCAACAAGTCCCGCGCAATGATGAAGGCCATTGAACTGGCGGAACAGGGGCTCGAGTAAGGTTGGTATGCCACGGGTAGGAGATCGATCAATCGTTCTTTCTTTTCGACGAACATCCACAGGGGATTGGTACCTCCATGCTCCTCGTCATCGATAACTACGACTCCTTCACGTATAACCTCGTCCAGTATCTCGGGGAGTTGGGCGAGGATGTGCGGGTGTTTCGTAACGATAAGATTATGCTGGATCAGATTGAGGAGTTGCGTCCTGATCGCCTCGTCATTTCCCCCGGGCCTTGCACGCCTAAAGAAGCCGGCATTTCAGTCGAAGCCATCCGTCGATTCGGAGGGAAGGTACCCATTCTCGGCGTCTGTTTGGGACACCAGTCGATGGCCGTCGCATTTGGAGGAGAGGTGATCCGAGCGCAACGCCTGATGCATGGGAAAACGTCGCAGATCAAGCATGACGGGAAGACCATCTTTCAATCGTTGCCCAATCCGTTTGAAGCGACGCGCTATCATTCTCTCATCGTGAATCGGGCCAATCTTCCGGATTGTTGCGAAATTTCCGCTGAAACCGCTGAGGGAGAGATCATGGGGCTCCGCCATAAAACGCTGGGTGTCGAAGGGGTTCAATTCCATCCGGAATCGATTCTGACGACCGCCGGAAAAGATCTCCTCCGCAATTTCCTAAAGCTCTAGCAGGCTCCTGCTTTCGTGTGGCCATGATTAAAGATGCGATCGCCAAATTAGCAGACCGAGCCAACCTGTCCGCGCAGGAAGCCGAAACGGTCATGTTGGAAATCATGGATGGGGCAGCGACCCAGGCTCAGATGGCTGCCTATCTTATGGGACTGAGGCAAAAGGGTGAAACAGTCGCTGAAGTGGTCGGTTCGGTCAACGCGATGCAATCGCGAGCAACCAGAATCAGGGTCGGCTCGCCGGTCGTGGTGGATACCTGCGGGACCGGTGGCGATGGGTCCAATACGTTCAATATTTCCACGGCCGCGGCGTTCGTGGTTGCCGGGGCGGGCATTACGGTGGCCAAACATGGCAATCGCTCGGTTTCGTCCAAGTCCGGCAGCGCCGACGTGCTGAGCGTCCTCGGTGTCACGATCGATTTGGAGCCGGAACGCGTGGCCGATTGCGTCGACGAAGTCGGCATTGGGTTCTTATTTGCGCCACTCTACCATGGCGCGATGAAGCAATGTGCCGGCGTGCGGCAAGAGATGGGAATTCGGACGATTCTGAACGTGCTGGGCCCTTTGGCGAATCCGGCCGGCGCTACCCATCAAGTACTGGGGGTCTACGATGCGAAATGGACGGATATCCTGGGACGGGTCTTGTTGGAGTTGGGGTCACAGCATTGTTTCGTGCTTCACGGCATGGATGGTCTGGATGAAATCAGCCTGTCGGATCGAACCAGAGTGTCGGAAGGGAAGGGCGGAGTGGTGTCGAGCTATTTTATTGCCCCGGAAGAGTTCGACTTGCCGCGTGTCTCGAGAAAAGAGTTTGCCGGTGGCGCGCCGGAGGACAATGCGCATATCATACAGGACATTTTGCAGGGTCGGAAGGGTCCGAAGCGGGACATGGTGTGCTTGAATGCTGCGCCTGCCATGGTCGTGGGACAAAAGGCGAAAACCCTCAAGGAGGGATTCCTGCTCGCCCAACGCACAATCGACGCGGGAGCCGCGGCAGAGAAGCTGGAGCGACTCATTGCCTTTACGGCACAACGCGGTTGACTCATGATTCTCGATCGCATCCTCGAACATAAGAAATCCGAACTGAGGCATAAGCAGAGTCGCTCGTATCTTGCCGATCTCAAAGCGGCGATTCGAGACGCCACGCCGACACTCGGTTTTGCCGTTACGCTGGACGCGACCAAGCCTCCCTCAGGCCCTGCCTTGATTGCCGAGATCAAGAAGGCGTCGCCAAGCCTGGGGCTCTTGCGGCCTGAATTTGAAGAGACGTTCGATTACCTGGGGCTTGCTCGAACCTATCATGAACAAGGGGCATCGGCCGTTTCCGTGTTGACCGACAAGGATTTTTTCCAAGGCGACCTACGGTACCTCAAAGAGATTAAGCATGCCCTGCCGATCCCTGCGCTCAACAAAGAATTTATGGTCGGCGACGTGCAATTTTATGAAGCCCGGGCGCATGGCGCCGATGCGGTGTTGCTGATCGTGGCGGCGTTGGAACGGCGCCAACTGATAGATTTTCATGCGCTGGCAACCGAACTCGGGATGGATAGCCTCTTCGAAGCTCATCACGAGAGAGAACTGGATACGGTCTTGGAGTGGATTCCCACTGCGAGGATGATCGGGATCAACAACAGAGATCTCAAAACCTTCACGACCGACCTCAACGTCACCTTTCGACTGGCAAAGCGCATTCCATCCGACAAGCTGATCGTCAGTGAAAGCGGGATTCACAGCCGCGATGACGTGACGAAACTGATGGAAGCAGGCGTGCATGCCATGTTGATCGGAGAGTCGCTCATTCGCGCGGAGCGCACCGCAGACAAGGTCCGAGAGTTGCTCGGAGTCGGACCGAGCGGCGCGGAGTCCGCCTAGCGCAGTCGCTATGAAAGTCAAGATTTGCGGGATTACCAATGTGGAGGACGCGGAGGTTGCGGTACGGGCCGGCGCTGATGCGTTGGGATTTGTCATGTACCGCAACAGCCCGCGTTTCGTGGAGCCTGCGGTGGCGAGAACCATTATCGCCGGGCTTCCGCCTTTTGTGCTGGCAGTCGGCGTGTTTGTCAATGAAGAAGCCGACAGGGTTCGTGGGCTCGTAGACGAATGCGGCTTCGCCCTGGCCCAACTGCATGGCGATGAATCAGCGCTGTATTGCCAAAACCTCGGTCGCCCGACTCTCAAGGCCATCCGCCTCAAAGACAGGGGTGCCTTTCTCGCATTGGCTGAATTTCACGGACGGGCGAACGTGCGAGGGTTTCTCATCGATGCCTTCTCAGATCAGGCCTATGGTGGGACAGGGAAGACAGTCGACTGGGATTTGGCGCAGGAAACCGCTCGGTCTATGCCGATCATCTTGGCCGGTGGGTTGACTCCTGCCAATGTGGCCGAAGCAATCTCCCATGTGCGCCCCTACGGGGTCGATGTGAGCAGTGGCGTGGAACAGAATCCCGGGAAGAAAGATCCGGACAAAGTGAAGGCGTTCATTCAAGCGGCAAGGCTTGTTCCGGCTGAATAGCCGCGACTATACTGCTGACGATTGATTGAGGAGGAGACGTTCACATGCCGATGTTACCAGATAGCCATGGCCGGTTCGGACCGTATGGTGGCCGGTATGTGCCGGAAACCCTCATGCCGGCGCTCTTGGAATTGGAGGAAGAGTACGCCAAAGCGAAAAAAGACCTCCGGTTTCGGACCGACCTCGCCTACTATTTGAAACAGTACGTCGGGCGCCCAACAAGTCTCTATCGTGCCGATCGACTCACCAAAAAATTGGGTGGTGCCAGAATCTATCTAAAGCGGGAAGACCTGTGCCATACCGGCGCGCATAAAATCAACAACGCCATCGGGCAAGTTCTGCTGGCCATGCGCATGAAAAAACGACGCATCATTGCCGAGACCGGGGCCGGTCAGCACGGTGTCGCCACCGCCACGGCAGCCGCGATGTTTGGACTGGAATGCGAAATCTATATGGGTACGGAGGATATGCAACGGCAGGCGTTGAACGTCTTTCGCATGCGGTTACTCGGTGCGAAAGTGACGGGCGTCGATGCCGGCAGCCGGACCTTGAAAGACGCCATCAGTGAAGCGATGCGCGATTGGACCACGAATGTTCGAACGACACATTACATACTGGGCTCGGTTCTTGGGGCTCATCCCTATCCCATGATGATCCGCGATTTTCAGGCGATCATCGGGCGGGAAGCTCGCAAACAGATTCTTGCCGCCGAAAATCGATTGCCGGATTATCTCGTCGCCTGTGTGGGTGGGGGGAGCAATTCGATCGGGCTGTTCCATGCGTTTCTGGGAGATCGCAAGGTCAAGATGGTCGGAGTAGAGGCCGGAGGGCTCGGAGTAGAAAGTGGAAAACATGCCGCGCGGTTTTCTGGGGGTAAGCCGGGTGTCTTGCAAGGGACCATGACATATCTTCTGCAGGACGAGAACGGGCAGATCAATTTGACCCATTCCGTCTCGGCCGGGTTGGACTATGCGGCGGTCGGCCCGGAGCATAGCCTGTATCGTGACCAAGGCCGGATCGAGTACACCTTTGCGACGGATGCCGAGGTGCTGGCGGCATTTGATCTGCTGGCACGGGAGGAAGGCATCGTGCCGGCATTGGAAAGCGCCCATGCCATTGCGCATGTCATCAAGCTCGCCCCTAAACTGAAAAAGTCACAGGTGATCATCGCCAACCTTTCCGGCCGTGGCGATAAAGATGTTCAGCAAGTGGCAAGGATGCGGGGGGTGGAGTTATGACCGGTCGGTTGGAAGCTACCTTTGCCCGTCTGCGTGACAAGGGAGAGAAAGCGCTCATCGCCTATCTCATGGCGGGTGACCCTGGGTTGGCTGAAACAGAACAGCTGGTTGTAGCCCTCGAACAGGCGGGGGCCGATATCATCGAACTGGGCGTGCCCTTCTCGGATCCGATCGCAGACGGGCCGGTGATCCAGCAGGCCGCGGAGCGGGCCTTACGGAGCGGGACGTCACTGCGCAAGATTCTGGTTTCTGTGAAGTCGCTCAGGCAACGCACAGAGATCCCGATCGTCCTCATGCTGTACTACAACTCGATTCACGCGATGGGCTGCAAGGAGTTTTGCGACGCTGCAAGCGCCGCCGGTGTGGATGGCTTGATCGTGCCGGACATGCCGCCCGACGAAGCAGGACCGCTCAAGGGCCCGGCCGACGCCGCCGGACTGCCGCTCATCTTCTTGCTCGCCCCGACCAGCACGACCGATCGGCGCAAGCTTGTGGCCAGGGAGTCGCACGGATTCGTCTACTATGTTTCGCTGACGGGGATTACAGGATCGAAGCTCAGCAACGTTGGGGACATCCAAGAGAACGTCAAAAAACTGAGGAAAGTCTCCGGTGCTCCTGTTGCCGTTGGGTTCGGCGTAGCGACGCCCGAA
>JAHBWT010000114.1 GCA_019636815.1 Nitrospira sp. | reverse complement strand
AATGATTCATTGGTCTACGCGAAGAAAATTTATCGCTCACCAGCGTGACGCTCTCTTCGACTTGCCGCCCACAAAGACAAGGAGACCTACCCGCGCACAGCTTTATTCCTCAATCATTCAAGATTGATTCCACTGGCGTGCTCGGACAGGCTAGATTACGAAATGCTGGATTCTATTGATGAACTTTCTCCGTGTCAAGAGGAGAATTCGGCTCTGGTCTTTTTATCCTGCTTTTCCCTCGACGGCGGAACAGGTCGATACCCCAGGCGACTCAAACGACGCCATCAGCTGCTCAATAAAATTATGTTGAAAACCAAGCACTTGATCCATCAAAACCACGGCCTCATCCAAACCCAGTTGCGATTGTTGCGCTAAGTATCTTTTCTGTGCAAGCCGTCGCTCGTCCGGATCTTCTGGAACATAGTACCCACGAAACTCCCCGTTCTCAAAAGCCGTTTTGAAGCGCTGTATCCAGCGACTCGCTTGCCGCTGATCCTGGAACATCGACTGCTTGGTCTTGCCCTGCACTTCAAGCTGATTCCAGACCGCCCAACCAATGAAGACCGCCCAGGTTTCGTTCAATGCTTCCCACGACTCAGCCTGCGTCAAATAGCGGGATTCCGTCTCCTTCTTGCGCTGAACGATCGGCGTGATCTGCACCTCTCCATACCGACAGGACTGCTGCGCCCTGGCGAAATGCAATAATTCATCAGAGCGACGACCGACCTCGTCGGATTGTGCATCAATGACCGTGAGGTAATCCAGATAGGCATGAAACAGCTCGTGATAGAATACTTCCAATTGTTTGGGCGTCATGGTGCTCAGTGACCGAAGCCCTCTTCCCGCAGCGTTGAATGATAACGACCGGTCGAGCACCATTCGATGGTCACCGGGATGGTACTCCGCCGCGTAGGCCCGCAGGTCATCGAATTCAACGCGAATGAAGTCCGGCGGGAGCGCCTTCAGAAACTTCGTCGGCAAGCGGAAGCGCTCTGCATCAGCGATTAGACGCGCCCACATCTGCTCCGCACCAGTCTCTTCACTCCGGGTTGCGTCTGAGGCCCCTATAGGCTGGGCCCACACCAACCAGCAGCATACCAAGAGGAGTCGAGCCGTGATGCGGCGCAAGAAACACGAATGCACAGCGATCAATAATACGAATCTTGCGCCATCCCCCATCCGTCTCCCCCCCCCTCTTCCACAAGCGCAAGCGTCTCAAGAAGGTCCGAGGGCACATGGTCCAGAAATCTTGAAGGCTTTGAGAGTAACATCCCGCTGGTTTTGTCGTACACATTGATGGGGTACGTCAAAAACAAATGCCGTTTGGCACGCGTGACGGCCACGTAGAAGAGTCGCCGTTCCTCCTCCAACTCATCATCGGTCAGGAAGGAATAGGCCGAGGGAAACCGGCCGTCGACTACCCAGATCACAAAGACGCACTGCCACTCCAATCCCTTTGCAGAGTGAATCGTCGAGAGCACCATCCGTTCATCATCCCGATCACCCGCCTCTACATTCACGGCACTGCTTTCCGGCGGTTCCAGCGCCAAGTCAGCCAGAAATTCGTCTATACGATGATACCCCTCGGCAATCGTATAGAGATGGTCCAGATCTCTCGTGCGCTTCGGATAGTCGTCGTATTGGTCCTTCAGAATCGGAAGGTAATACTCATGGATATGATTGACCTGCTCGGCAGGCTGCCGATCATCTGACCCAGCCAAGCTCTCCAACGTATTGGCCAAGCTCTTGAGCCCCGGCCCAGAGCGCCCGCTCACCCCACGCAGCACGTCGTACGGCCGATCCGTTTTCATGATCGCGGCGAGCAAATCCTGAGCCTTCTTCGGCCCCACCCCTTCTACCAACATCAGCACACGATGCCAGCTGACGGTATCAAGCGGGTTCGAGACGACTCGCACATGCGCCAACAGATCCTTGACGTGGGCTGTCTCAATGAATTTCACCCCGCCGCGCTTGAGAAAAGGGAGCCCTTTGCGGGAGAGTTCGATTTCCAGGTCAAACGAATGAAAACTCGAGCGAAAGAGAACCGCCACCTCATCCAGAGGCACGCCTTCTTCGCGAAGCTCAAGAATCTTCTGCGCGATGAATCGCGACTGGGCATTTTCTCCGGCAGCTTCCACCAGGGCAGGCAACGGCCCATCGATCTTTCTCGTAAAGAGCCGCTTCGAATACTTTTCCGTCGCCTCCTCGATGATGCAGTTCGCGAGATTCAAGATCGGCTGGGTGCTGCGGTAATTTTCTTCCAGCTTATAGACCGTCGTGCCGGGGAACAGCTGTGGGAACTCCATGATGTTCTTGAACGTCGCACCACGGAACGCATAGATGGACTGCGAGTCGTCGCCCACGACCATCACATTCTGGTGTGTCGCCGCCAGTTGGCGGATGACCTCGGCCTGCAACCGATTCGTATCTTGATACTCATCCACGAGGACATACCGATACTGACGTGAAATGTTCGTGCGCGCCGTTTCGTCGAACAAAAGCAGTTGCCGCAGCATGACCAGCAGATCGTCGTAGTCCAACAGCTGCTTCTGACGCTTCGCAGCCTCATAAGCTTTCTGAAGCCGCCCGAGGTCTTCCGAGTGATCCGCAAAATGACTGAACTCTTCCAGAATGATCTCGTCGAGACTCCGCAGCGTGTTCTCGCTCTTGCTGATCATCTCCATGATCGTCCCCTTGCGAGGGAATCGCCTGTCTTTTTCGTTGAGCCCCAGTTGCGACCGCACGAGCGCAATCAAATCCTCTGCATCGCCGCGATCCAGAATCGTGAACCCCGGCTCGATCCCGATCGACCGGCCATACCGGCGTAGCAGCAGATTCGCCACCGAGTGGAACGTCCCTCCGCAGACCCGCTGACTTCCGGCCCCGATCAGACCGCCGGCGCGTCCCACCATTTCCTGCGCGGACTTCCTCGTGAAGGTCAGCAAGAGAATGTTCGAAGGATCCACCCCGGAGTCGATCAGATAGGCCACGCGATAAACCAGCGTGCGCGTTTTGCCGCTTCCCGCGCCTGCAATGACCAGCGACGGGCCGTCGCCCGCCGTCGCCGCCGCCAGCTGTTGAGGATTGAGCGCCGCCGCATAGTCGATGGACAACTTACGTGATGCAGCATCCTCCGTAGGCCGTTTCAGCACGTAGGTCTTAACTTCTCGTTCCATAGGACTCAGCTGAAGCAAGGAAACCTGATAAACAGCGCTGCATCAGACCTACAGCGATTTGCTCTAGTCTCTAGAGCGAACTCGTATGCGACCACGGGTCACGACTATCACTGCTCCCGACTCCAATTTATTTCGATAGTGACTCAGCACTTCTTGCATGGCTTCGACTTGTTCTGAAACGGATAACTCGAGGAATCGGATGATACCAGAATGCGGACGGCGCTGGACAGCGATCAATTCGCCGAAATCTTTATCTTCAGTGATCACAATGCAGCCTTCCTCATGGGCGATGGCTAACACAGTCTCGTCCGAGGCGCGTGGATCTGCTTCACTCACGAGTCGAACATCGTGACCAAGCTCAACCAGAATGCGCCGAAGCGAATGGGAAGAGCAGCAGACATCAAGAAGAAACTTCATGCGGACTTGGTGAGAGGAATACGATCATGCACATGCTCACCACTCAGCAAGCGATGGGCAAAGAGAAGACACGCCTGAATATCATCTCGCTCCAAAAAAGGGTACTCCTTCAAAATCGTTTCCGGTGTATCTCCAGCCGCAAGCATGCCGAGGACATGCTCGACAGCCATGCGCATACCGCGAATGATTGGCTTACCGCCAAAGATATGAGGGTTCACCACGATACGCTCGAGCAACTGCTGTTCGTTCATCTAATCTCCGATGGGGAGCGATTCGGCTAGATCTAACTGTACGCCGCTCCATAGAAAATGACAAGCAAGTCACGGTGGGGATTCGTCACACCATGACTATTGTCCAGAGCTTGTAAATCAGCCAGATCATGAAGGCAATCGTGAGCAACAAAGGCCTACCGTTCCCCCGATGATGCCACCCACGTAGAACCAATCAGTGCGGGTCTCACGATCCGGCTTCATGGCCGCTTCCCGAAGCAACAAGGCGTTTTTCGAATGACTCCGGAACCAGACCGAGAAGAGATCTCCGACAATCGGGACTGCTCCGACCGTCCCGTTGATCAGGAGATTAAGACTCATGCGGGCCAACACAATGCGGGGAAGCTGTAAGCGCGTCCCCAATCCAAGGATCACCGTGCCGATGAGATTGACCAGAACATCGCCGATCCCAGGAATAAGCCCCAACAGCGGATCTAATCCGATGTACCACGATGTACCGGGAATCTTGACCGTCGTATCCAGCACCTTGGCCAGCATGTCCGCGATTGCGAGTAGACGCTCCCGTGCCTCATCACGCGGCAAGACCTCAATCGGCGATTTTGGCTGACGATGCGAAGTCATTGGTGATACATGGGATGCGTCCATCAGATGATAACTCTTCTAAAGTTCTCTCCCGAGAAATACAACGGAGTTTCACGCACAAACTCGATCAAGTAAGTAGCTAGCAGGTACAATTCTTCTGATCCTCTTGGGAGAACGTCATGCCGAAGCTCACATTCAGAAACAGTCGCGGACAGCTTGTCAACGTCTCTACTGTGGCGGCCACAAGAGTTAAAAATGAGTTCGATGCAATCTTAGAGCAAACGATGCACGATGGGGTGGTCGCCATTACCCGTCATGACAAGCCCAGTGCGGTGATCCTTTCATTCGCCGAGTTCGAATCGCTGGTGAGAGAACGCGGCCGTTCGCGTGACGAGATAGACACGGAGTTCGACGGATTGCTGGCCAACATGCAGACGCCACAAGCACGAAAGGGGGTTGAGGCTGCATTCAACGCCTCTCCGGAAGAACATAGGACGCAGTTCGGTCACGGCTGCTAAAAACCGTCACGTACCGATGCGCAAACGAGCCCGGCGCGTGTCTGCCGCCTCGCGGGCATGAGTACCTCTCGACAGCTACGCATTATGGAACGTGGAAGAATTCTGGGCCCGCCGGACCTGGCCTCCACACCAAACTGGGCTAAACCGATCGTCGCCGCAGCGCTCAAGCTACACCGTCCGTAAACCCTCTCCACCTGAGTTCAAGCCGTCTGATTCCATAGCACTCACTCCATACAGAGGGGGGCAACTCGCGTGGAAGACCAATTGGCAAAAGAGGATGGCGTTCGTTAGGATCGTGCGGCAGGGATTGACTTCTTGGGCTGTCGTAAATTTTGATTATCTCGCGTAGCAATATCCTGCCGATGCTTGGCGATCATCATGTTCACTTCCAACGAACCGGGTCGGCGCTTCAACGACTCTTCAAAATACATGATGGCCTCTTCATACCGGAACATATCCCCATACACATAACCAAGATGATAGTAGGCTTCCCAGTTGTCGGGATCGAGAGGAATTGAAGCTTTGAGTATTTCCGCTGCACGGTCAGACTGTCCGGCCCAATTGAGAGCAGTTCCGTACTCCTGCATATTGCTATAGATCGGACGCTGTTTCACTCCATGCTCATAAAAGGGGAGCGAGTCCTGATACCGGGAGGATTCGAATAGGAGTTCTCCGGTCAACATCGCGATCATCCAATCGGACGGATTGAGCTCCAGGTACTGCTGACTTGCCTCGATGCCGTCTTTCCACCTGCCGTGCCTGAGATCGAAGTAGAGCTTCGTCTGCAGGATCATAGTTGCCGTTGGGGCGAGCTTGAGAATCTCACCGCCATACCAGCCCCAATCCTGTTCGATCGCGGTGACCGTGGGAACCCCAAATAAGCCATGTTTCAATGTGACACTGACCGGTTGGGCACCCCAGAGTTTCCGCTGCTCTTCCCATGTGATAAGGACTTTTGCCGGATTCTCAGGGTCATCGCGGTATCGTAGCGTAACCCAAGAATAGGGAACAGGAAGACCGGCCGTCTTGGTCCATGCTTCAGAATCGATCATGGCCGCACGGTACTGGGGTGGTTGGCTGTCGAGGATGCCATTGGCGTACCAGACAAGACTCCCATAGACGAAGAGCCGAACGAGCAATCCCGCGGAGAACTCTAGATTCACGAGGAGCCGCTTGACAGGGTCCCACTTCGGCAGAGAAGTGGCGAACTGATTCACGATCATCAATACGTTCAAGGCCATCAGGACAATACCGATGGTGGGAAGCGCCAAGAAGACCCATGACCCTTCGAGACGATATTGATATTGCATCCAGATTGCGAGACCACAGGCTGCGGCCGCCATGCCGTACTGAAAGGTGAGTTGCGCCCAAAGGCGTGTCAAATGGTGACGGATCCAGGTTCTAGCGTTCATGTCTGCTGTGGTCGAGACCTTTCATGACATAGGGATAAATCTTCATGGCGGTCTTATTATGTAGATCGTGATGCAGCACGTGCTTCAAGCATGCTTCAGCATCCAGATAACGATTGACCGCCCAGTACTGGGTGCAAAGGTAGGCTCGCGTGTCGATGTCGTCTCCTCTGATTTGCAGGGCGGTTTCGTATTCCCGAATGGAATCCACATGTCGACCTTGCTGCGCATAGGCTCTGCCTAAGCCGTGGTGTGATCGGTAACGATGGGCACCAAAGTCGAGCGCACGTTGGAAGGACGCAATGGCGTCATTGTAGCGTCCAACATAAATCAGGCTTTGCCCGATAGCATCGAAGATATCAGGGCTGGATGGCTGGAGAGTCAGGATCTCACGGTACAACCGAATGGCATCCTCGTGTTTCCCTAGACGTTGGTGCAGATTCGCCGACTGTTCTAGCAGGTCCGGGTTTTGAGGTTCTTGGGCCAGAGCTTGGCGAACGAGTTCCAGCGCTTGAGGGTAGTCTCCGAATCGATCGATAAGAAACGAGACGAGGCTGTCACGATAAAACCCGTCAGAAGATGATGCAGTGTAGGCTCCTTTCCACATCCGATATTCATTGAGCAAATCGCTCCCTCGATGCCGGTACATGTTCGCAGCGCGCCGATATGCTTCCGGGTTACGTGGATTTGTTTCAACGGCTTTAAGAAAGTACGAAAGAGCCGCGTGATAGTCCCCGGTTTTTTCTTTCAGGACACCGAGCGTGATGTAGGCATCGTCGACGCGACTGCCCGAGTCGATGGCCTTTATCGCCGCGTTTCTTGCCCAAGCTGTATTCGAAGGGTCAAAAATGCGGAGATAACGATAGTAATGCGCGAGAAGGCACCATTGCGACCCGTCGGGAGAGTCTTTCCTGAGCTCGCCGGCGGTTTGCAGCGCCCAGAGATAGGCCGTAATTCTCCGCCCAACATAATCGTGCCGCAAGGCATGCCGCAAACGATCGGTGGCCCTATCGATATCGCCGGAACGGCTATGAGCCACGGCACTGAGGAGGAGGGCGTCGAAATGTTTGTCGTCGAGAGAGACGGCGTGATCAAATGCGTCCGAGGCACGATGGATATTGCCTTCTTCAAGAGCGACTTCTCCCTGCGTCAGCCAGGCTTCGATATCATCCTGTTGCTTCATCAGTTTCAGGTCAATCAGACGAGTTGTTTCAGAAAGATCCCCTTTGAGCAGAGCAGCATAGGCCTCATCGCCACTTCTCCACTCTCTCCATCCTCCATTCCTTAAATCGGCACGATACGCTGCGGCGGCCTTGCGGTACTGTCCCATCTGGTAGTGAATGAGTCCCCGGACACCGTCGACTGTCGGCTGAAGCAGGCGATGATCCATCGTGAAGAGGCGTTCTTGAACGAACAAAAACGTGAGCGCCACAGCAAGTCCGAGAAGGAGCCTTCGATACTTGATGGCAATAAGTCCTAGGATTTGCCAGTTGGGAGTTTTCCACCGCCGTTTTTGACGCTGAATAGAAGAAGCTTCTGCGGATGCATCCATGGACTTGAGAAACCCTTCGGTGATTTGAATTATATCGACTAAAGTATAGCTGAGGATTCCAAGTTCGCCCTCTTTGCTCCCCGCTCCCGTCTCCGCTATAATCCGCGTTGCTCTTGAACAAACCTATGGCTACCACCAATCCAGAATATAAGGAACAGCTCCGTCAGCTGGCCGAACTGATGCTCGCCGTGTCAGGTGAATCGGTGACGATGATGAAGCGCAACGCCCCCGAGCAGGCGCTGAAGCTCAAGCGTCAGGATGAGTGGGGCATCTATCTCGAATTTCTCAAGATCATGTTCAATCTCGCGGACCGGCTGGTGGCCCTGCACATCCCGCTGAAAGACCAGATGCAGTTCATGAACGAGTTGGAAGACGCCGTGACTCAACACATGAAGCGTGCCCTGGAGCCGGCGTTCGGGAACAACGCCGATCAGATGGAAATCGTCATGACCATCGGGGCGACCGTGGCAGAGAGTCGACGGGTGTACGAGAAATACAAGTTTCTAATCTCCGAAGACTCCAAGACCAAAAATGAGATGTTCTGCGACTTCGGCGAGAAAGTGGCTGACGCATTCGGCGCAGCCGGCAATGCACAGCTCAGCTCGGCGGCGATGCTCTGTGCCAGTGCCGTCGTGCCGGCCTTCAGCGCGGTCCTGCAAGGACAGGCTCCGCCTCATCAGGAAACATCACAGCATGTCCAGCCGACCGCTGAGACCACAACCGATCTGAAGAAATCCACCGGGCTGGACATTAAGCTCGTGAGCTTAATGTCCAGCGTATCGGGCGAAGAAGTCGAAACTCGGTGGGGACTTCACCCACGGTTCCGTGAGGATCTCACGCCGTCCGAGCTGCAGCAACTCACCAAACTGCTCAACCAA
>JAHBWT010000113.1 GCA_019636815.1 Nitrospira sp. | reverse complement strand
GCTCTGCCAAGAGAATGGCGAGCGCGGTGAACCGCGCACCAAGCCGATCCGCACTCCATCCGGCCACCATCCGTAACACGGCGCCGCTGAGTAACGGCAAGGACACCAGCCAGGCAAGTTCCTGATCGCTGAGCTGCAAGGCCTGGGCGAGCGAAAGACTCATTGCCCCCGCGAGCAGCCACACCATGAAACTGACGGTCAAATGCAACCAGCCCCCTACAAGCGAGGGCCACCGGCCACTTCTCAGAATGTGCCAGATCTCGGACACGCCCGGCCTCCAGGTTGAACCGCACTCACTATAGGGGAGCCCTGTTCATGGGTGCAACAGATGCCCGCCCGGCATCTCCGAACCACAGCGTGCGCACACTGACCTATATATGTACGCTTCACCCCGCGTATTCACACAGTCCTTTCGGGCCGGTTTTCAGCATTGTTGCCGCCTAGGAATCTGGTGTAGTCTCCCCAGTTGTCATGTCTATGATCGATGAAACAGGCGTGCTGGACGAGCCCGAAGATTCGGAACCCTTGCAGATGGAATCGGACCATGCCTCTGCCAGTGCCGAGTTGAGCCCTGCTCCTGACCCTGATACAAACCCTCGGCCGGATACCACTGCCGTGGTCCCTGTCACGGCCTTACAGCAGTACCTCGCCGAGGTTCGCAGATATCCCTATTTATCCAAGGAAGAGGAACTTCAGCTGTTTCAAGAGTATCGCACCCACGGCAGCCGCGAAGCAGCCGTCAAACTCATCATGGCCAACCTGCGTGTCTCAGTCTCGATCGCAGCCGAGTATCTCCACACCGGCGCCGACCACATGGATCTGATTCAAGAAGGCAACGTCGGCCTGATGCACGCCATTAAGAAATTCGACCCGTCGAAAAACGTCCGGTTTTATGCCTATGCTGCCTGGTGGTCCCGCGCCTATATTCTGCGCTATTTGCTGCACACCTTCCGACTGGTCAAGGTCGGGACGACCCAGGATCAGCGAAAGCTCTTCTACAATTTGAAGAAGGAAAAAGCCAAGCTTGAACGGGATGGATTCGCCCCCGACACCAAATTATTGGCCGATCGCCTGAATGTGCGCGAGCGCGACGTGATCGAAATGGATCAGCGCCTCGGCAACTGGGAGCTCTCGCTCGACCAGCCGATCGGTGAAGACCAGGACAATACACTGCTCGACGTCTTGCCGTCCCACCAAGAACCGGCTGACGAACAGATCGCCGATCACCAGCTCAAGACCCTGTTCCGCGCCAAGCTGGCTGAATTCATTAAGACATTGGAAGAGCGGGACGAAGATATTCTGAGAAATCGTATCCTGTCTGATTCTCCCCTGACTTTGGATGATCTGGGCAATAAGTACGGGATTACCAAGGAACGGACCCGCCAGCTGGAGGCGCGCATCATCAAACGCCTTCGAGATTATGTAAAAAAAGACATCAAGGATTTTGACCGATTGCGGACCTAAGCCCCTCTTCCTTTCTCACCCCTAACCACCGAGAAAAACACTGGAACTTTGATTTCACAATGAGTTATGATATCTAGACTTTTACGAATGGCGAAAATGGCGGGTCGATAAATTCTCTGGCGTCCCCTCTTGACTTGCGGGAAGTAAGGTCTATCTCCACCCAGTCATAGGCTTCCGGGGTTTCAAGCGAGTTCAACCCAACATAACCGTCAACACGTCACAAGTTAACTTTCACGAGGAGGAGGTTCTGTTATGAGTACAGCCACGAAAGAGAAGAAAAACGTCGCCAAAGGGTTCCAGCCCTTGGGGGAGCGCGTGTTCGTCACGTATACCGAGGAATTGGACCGGACCGCCGGTGGGATTTATGTGCCGGACTCCGCGAAGGAAAAGCCTCAACGAGGCGTGGTCCAAGCAATCGGGAAGAAGGTGGAGAACGTCAAGGTCGGCGATCAGGTTCTGTTCGACAAATACTCAGGCAGCAAGCTCCGCATCGAGGATGAAGAGTGCTTGATTCTCAAGGAAGAGGACATCCTCGGGATCTTCACCAGCTAAGCGCATACTTTCAAGCAATCTGATAACCCAATTTACAAGAAACAGAACACGTTAAGTTAATAGGAGGAACCTCATGGCAAAGCAACTTATGTACGGCGATACAGCACGGGCCTCCATCCTGAAAGGGGTGAACCAGCTCGCGGACGCCGTGAAGGCGACACTCGGTCCGAAGGGTCGGAATGCGATTTTGGATAAGAAATTCGGCGCACCTACCATTACCAAGGACGGTGTGACCGTTGCCAAGGAAGTCGAGCTGAAGAACCCGTATGAGAACATGGGCGCTCAGCTGGTTCGCGAAGTGGCCAGCAAGACCAGCGATACCGCGGGTGACGGAACGACCACTGCGACGGTCTTGGCTCAGGCCATCTTCCGGGAAGGCGCCAAGAACATCACCGCGGGCGCCAACCCGATGGAGATCAAGCGGGGGATCGATAAGGCCGTCGAGGCCGTTACTGCCGAGCTCAAGAAGCTCAGCAAGCCCTGTCAAAACAAGACCGAGATCTCTCAGGTGGGAACCATTTCCGCCAACAACGACAAGACCATCGGCGATTTGATTGCGGAAGCCATGGAAAAAGTCGGCAAGGACGGTGTCATCACGGTGGAAGAAGCCAAGTCGATGACCACTTCGCTGGATGTCGTCGAGGGCATGCAGTTCGATCGCGGATACATCTCTCCCTACTTTGTCACCAACGCCGAGCGGATGGAATGTTCCGTGGAAGAGCCGCTCATTTTGATCAATGAAAAGAAGATCAGCAGCATGAAGGACCTGCTCCCGCTGCTCGAGCAGGTGGCTAAGATGGGCAAGCCGCTCATCATCCTGGCGGAAGAAGTCGAGGGTGAAGCCTTAGCAACTCTCGTCGTCAACAAGCTCCGCGGCACATTGAACGTCGCAGCGGTGAAGGCTCCGGGCTTCGGTGATCGCCGGAAGGCCATGCTGGAGGATATCGCCATCCTCACGGGCGGCCAGGTGATTTCTGAAGACATCGGCATCAAGCTCGAGAACGTCAAGTTGACCGACCTCGGCCGCGCCAAGCGCGTCACGATCGACAAGGACAACACGACGATCGTCGAAGGCTACGGTGATTCGAAGAAGATCGAAGGTCGCGTCAAGCAGATCAAGGCCCAGATCGAAGAGACCACCTCCGACTACGATCGCGAAAAATTACAAGAAAGGCTGGCGAAGATCGTGGGTGGTGTCGCCGTCATCAATGTCGGTGCCGCGACCGAGACCGAGATGAAGGAGAAGAAGGCTCGCGTCGAGGACGCCCTCCACGCCACCAAAGCGGCCGTGGAAGAAGGGATCGTCCCTGGAGGTGGCACGGCCTATCTCCGCTGCGTCAAGGCGCTCGATAGTCTCAAAGACATCTCATCGGAGCAGAAGGTGGGACTCGACATCGTGCGACGCGCGCTCGAAGAACCGGTCCGGCAAATCGCCGCGAATGCCGGCGCGGAAGCTTCGGTCGTCGTCGGCAAGGTTCGGGAAGACAAGAACGCCAACGGTGGCTACAATGCCGCCACGGATGAATATGTCGACATGATCAAGTCCGGCATCATCGATCCGACCAAAGTGTCGCGAACGGCGCTTCAGAACGCCGCCAGCGTGGCGGGTCTGATGCTCACGACCGAAGTCATGATTACTGAACTCCCCGAGGAGAAGAAAGAACCGGCTATGCCGGGTGGCGGACACAGCCACGGCATGGAGGGAATGTACTAAACAGCTGGCGGCTCATAGCCGACAGTTGCCAACCATGGCGAAGGGCTCGGTGGATAACCGCCGGGCCCTTTGTGTTTTTTGGACCAGATGTACGGTTAACGCTTTGAGATAGCTCTGAGCGTTGCTTGTAGAACCGGTGATGTCTTCGGCTCCGAAAAAAGAGACTGAAATGCCCGGTGGACGACGGTCGTATATCGTCGAAGGTCGAGGAGAAAGAGTTCCGCTGCCTTTGTACGATCATCCGTGCCATAGCCCATCCGAATCGCGCACCGTTGCAGTTCTTGCTCCTCTGCAGGAAGCGAATGGGTCTGAAGATCGTGGACCATCTGAAGTTTATGCTCCACATCGCGCAAGAACACATACGCAACCATGAGATCATCCTTCTCTTGATCTGAAATCAACTTCCAACGCGAAAAGCGTTCCAAGGCGCCAAGCGTGCTTTTGTCGACCACCGCTGGAATCTGCTTTCCGGCCAGCACTTGAAGCGTCTGGGTGAAAAATTCGATCTCCCTGATTCCACCGGTTCCCAGTTTCACGTTGCGCCCTTCGTGCCCACGGCCCGCCATTTTCCCGTCGATCATATCCTTGACGGTTCGCACCTCCTCAAGCACAACGGAGACTGCAGCAAGATTCAAGGAAGAGTTGCCGACTCCAAAAATAAACGGCCTGACGGCCTTCACGAAGGCCGTTCCGAGCTCCGGCGAACCGGCGACCGGCGAGGCTTTGAGCAGCGCCAACCGCTCCCAGACTTGGCCTCGTGTACAGTAGTAGCGCTGATAGCCGGCGAGCGACCGTGCCAATTGACCGACGGAGCCCTCGGCCCGTAATCGCAAATCAACCCGAAATACATGTCCCTCTCGAGTCGGCTCGGTCAAGACCCTGGTTAATTCGCGGGAAAGCATCTCAAAATACTCTTCATTCGAGATCCCAACTCCGGCCGGTGTGTCGGTACCCCTACGCCCCTGGACTCTGGTTTCCCCGTCATCGGACTCATAGATGTAGAGCAGATCCACGTCCGAACTGTAGTTGAGCTCATGCCCGCCCAACTTCCCCATCCCGATGACCGTGAACCTGGTCTCCACCCATCGTCCCCGCCGATCCTGATGCATGGGCACCCCATATTGCCGCTTCAGATCGGCATCGACGATCTCATAGGCGGCATGAATCAGCAGGCAGGCCAAGTCGGACAATGAACCAGTGGTCTCCGGCACCGTGGCAACCCGGAGCAGGTCCCGGACCCCGATGCGCAACATCTCGCGTCGTCGAAACCGACGAAGGGCGTCCAACTTCGCGTCCTTTGATGTGAGATGCCCGATACTCTGGTAAAGCGCGCGCTCCATTCCCTTCCACGCCGGTGGTTTGGACAACACGTTCTCCTCAGCCAACCAATAGACCAACGTCGGGTCTCTGAGGAGCGTAAAGGTCAAGGCGTCGCTGTTGCCGAAAATGACACACAGGAGATCAAGCATGCGAGGCCAGTTACGCAAGTAGTCGAGAAAATGGGTGCGGGATACACTCCCCAACATGCGTTCCCAATGGTTCAGCGCCTGATCAGGGTCGGCAGTCCTGGAAATCGACTCCATCAACATCGGTAGGATGTCTGCCAACCGCCGGCGTTGGACGGGGTCGCCCGCCATGGCATTGAGGTTACGGTCCGCCTGATCGGGGTCACGCAGACCATACGCCGATACAATCACCCGGACGCCTTCAGGATCTCGCCGCTCCGCCAGCAGGATGGGCCTTGGATCCGGCCCTACCGACGCCTGCCCCCCGACCGATGACCGTGGCATGTCGGCTTTCTCAGACTTTCGTTTCACGCTTCACGTCTCACGTTTCACGCAACCTATATGGGGCGGCATTATACTGACCGCTTTCTCTACGCACAACGAACCGGTTCGGGTATACTGACCTCCATGTCGATCGGCTCTCCCGACCGAGCCCCTCTCCTCAACAGCGTTCGTGCGCTGTGCCCGAACGTGGCGGAGGACATCCTCCAAGATTTTTTCAGCCGCATGGATCAGGAGTATTTCCAGCGGTTCGACCCTGTGACGATCGCTGCCCATATCCGATTAGCTGCACAGCTGAATTCCGACCGACCCTGCACCATCGCCTGTTCCGAACAGCACGAGACGCGGTTTGAGATCACGATCGTGGCCTACGATTACTTCGCAGAGTTCGCGACAATCTGTGGCCTGCTGTCGGCCTTTGGCTTGAATATTGAGGAGGGAGATATCTATACGTTTGCCGAGAAGGCCGCTCCGCCCCCCTCTCGCGCAAGTTGGACAGGGTATGGGCCTCGCGTCCGCGCTAGGGGAACCCCGGACTTGAGCAGAAAAAAGATCGTCGATGTATTTCGGGTGTTGCCGATGCCGGGAAAAGAATGGGACTCAGGGCAACAGGCTCGATTGGAAGAGGGCCTCCACTCGGTCATCGCACTGCTCGACAAGGGACACTTTGCGGAGGCGCGTTTTGCGGTCAATCGACGGCTGGTCGAACAGCTCGGGAAACGCCGCGGGTCGTTCAGCGGTCTGCTCCATCCAGTGCAGATCACGTTCGACAACAGCCAGTCCGCAACCGACACGGTCATGGACATCCGGTCGGACGACACACCGGCCTTCTTATACGCCTTCGCCAATGCCCTCGCGATGCGCAACATCTATATTTCCAAGGCCCAGTTCGACGTGGAGCGCGGGAAGATCCATGACCGCTTTTATGTCCGCAACCGGCACGGCCAGAAGCTCACCGATTCGACCGATCAACAGCAGCTGCGCTTGACCGCCGTGCTCATCAAGCAGTTCACTCATGCCCTCACCTGGGCCCCGGACCCGACCAAAGCCTTGGAAGCCTTCGACCAATTTCTCGACCTGACCATGCAACAGGCGAAAGGGAAAGCCCAGCAAGAAGCCCTGGCCTTTCTCAGTGATAAGAAAGCCTTTCCTCTGCTGGCCCGTCTGCTTGGCGCCAGCGATTTTCTTTGGGAAGACTTTCTCCGTCGCCAATACAGCAACCTTCTTCCGCTTCTGCAAGACTACCGGGACGCGCCCCTCATGAGACCACGAGCCAAACTTCGCAAGGAACTCGATCGCCTGGTGAATCGAGCCGACACCGACGAAGACCGAAAGGCGGCGCTGAACAGTTTTAAAGACCGCGAACTCTTCCGTATCGACATGAAACACATCGTCGAGACGGACACCACCTTGCCCGACTTCTCAGCCGCCTTGACTCAGCTCGCCGAAGTCATCGTCGATCGGAGCTTGAAGGACTGCCAGGCTAAGCTGAACAGGCTGTACGGCCCGCCACGCTTGGCCAATAATAAGAAGCCCTGCCCATTTACCGTGCTCGGCTTGGGCAAATTCGGCGGCCGAGAGCTCGGGTATGCCTCCGATATCGAAGTGATGTTCGTCTATGGCGACGCGGGCCGCACCGGTGGCAAGAACCCGATCGAGAACAGCGAATATTTCGAGCGGCTCGGCCATGAGCTGTTGCAATGGATCGAGGCGAAGCAAGAGGGAATTTTCCATCTCGACGTGCGACTGCGCCCCCATGGCGGAAAGGGCTCCCTGACCAACCACTTCGACGAGATTGCCAAGTACTACAGCGACCGTGGTCTGGCCGCTCCGTTTGAGCGCCAATCATTGATCAAACTGCGGCATGTGGCCGGCGATCCGGCGCTCGGCAAGCGCGTCGAAGGCCATCGCGACAGCTACGTCTACAGCGGTAAACCTTGGGACCTCCGCACCGCCCTCGACTTGCGCCGGCAACAGCTCAAAGAGCTGGTCGAGCGCGATACGGTGAATCTCAAGCATAGCCCAGGAGGCATCGTCGATATCGAATATGCCGTCCAATACCTCCAGATCATGCATGGCCATCGGCGCACCGTCTTGCGCACTTCCAACACGATGCAGGCCTTGGCAGCCCTCGTCGACTGCGGGCTGGTGACGAGGCAAGACGGCGATGATCTGCGAAAGGCCTATTTTTTTATCCGCATGCTTATCGATGGCCTGCGCATGGTTCGTGGGAACGCCAAAGACCGTATCCTCCCACCGGTCGGCTCCGACGAGTTTATCTTCCTCGCTCGCCGCGTCGGCTACACGACGGATGACTGGCGGGCTGGGGCGAAGCATTTAAAATCAGATATTGAAGATCACATGGGAAAGGTGAAAGCGTTTTTTGAGAGAACCTTTGGGAAGGTCTAAGGGGAAATAGAACCGGAAGGCCGAAGGTGAAACAAAAAGGCCAGCCCGCAGGAAGCCTTTGCTCCTAGGGCTGGCTAGCACTGAACTCTTTACCGCACCGACGTCAAAAGCCGGTGTAATCCAAACGCGAACCTACGGTTTCACGTCAAAGTGAAGCGACAAGCCCGCATGCACATGGATTGTCCTGATCGTGGATTCATATATATCTAGAACTAAAGGTGTCGTTCCAACTTCGGACTGCCCGAACCGATCCGTCCCCAACCCGCTGTGAAAGGCATGGGTATATTTCGCCTCGGCAAATGCAGCCAGGTACTTGAACAGATGGACCTTGATTCCTCCCTTTGCCAGAAACGCGGGAGCCGTATGCCGGTGGTCGGTGACGGCGTCCGAACCATCGTTCCCCCGGAAGCCCCCTGGCCTAAACGAGAGTTGATGCGCTCCCCCGCCGACCCCGACGTAGGGAAACCACCGCCCGTTGGGATAGGCCTCGGAAATCGCCATCGGTACTCGAATCATGAAATTGGCGCCGACGTAGACGCCTTGCATTTCAGTCGTGGTGCCCTCAAACGATCCGTCTGCAAGAATACTCCCATTAAATCCTGGCCGACAGCAGGCCACGTCTGGAAACCAAACAAAGCCCTCGATTTCAGTGCCGAGATCGAATCCCGCCAACTTGTTTCTGGTTGGAAACCAGATCCCCGCGTTGCCACCGATCGACTGTTTCATCTGATAATCGACATCCCTCTCGACGTCACCATTCTGAAACGTAGCGTCCGCATTGAACGGCAGTGACACGCCCGCCATAAATGAAATATAGGGCTCGATCGTACCGGACGAGATTGTCGGGAGCTCATCATCCGCTCGTGTGGATAGCGGATAGCCGAGGACACAGAGGAGGCAAATCATCGCCGAAATTCTCGTTTTCATTCATCGCCCTCCCAAGGTAAAGAAAACATTCTCTTCGACGAATTT
>JAHBWT010000112.1 GCA_019636815.1 Nitrospira sp. | reverse complement strand
GCGACGACTTCCCCGAGCTCGGCGAACTTTTTGAGGACGGTCCCGTCGAACGGCGCCCGAATCACGGTATTCTTCAGCATCACGTCCGCCGCCTCCACATCCGCTTCCGCCGCTTTGATGGCCGCCGTGGCGGATCGCACTGCGGCTTCGGATCGTCGAAGGCGATTCGTCGCACTATCGAACTCAGATTGAGAAATGAATTGGTTGGGCAAGAGGGCGTTCGCCCGGTCGTAGCTCTGCCGGGCATCTTGCAGCTCCGCTTGGACGTTCACCAATGTTGCCGTCGCCACATCCAGTCGAGCGTGTGCCTGGTGCCGGACGGCCTGTATGTCGTCCTGTTGGACCCGTGCGATGATGTCACCGGTTTTTACCCTGCTCCCGACGGTGACGCCGAGGTATTCCAGCCGGCCCGTTCCCTTGGATGCGACGGAGGCCTGACGTTGCGCCATGACGTAGCCGCTGGCGGTGAGGGGGGAGATCGGAAGAGATCCTCCGACGGTACGGATAGCCGCTGTGTCCACCTCCAGCAATGGTGATGGCACAGGAATGAACCAATAGAGCAGCGTGAGACAGGCACCGACAGCCATTATTCCGGCCATCCAGGTGAGCCATGGCCGTGTTCGGCGCGGAGATGGCGGATCTTCGCGCGGCAAGGTTAGGACGGAGATGTCCGCGTCTTGAAGAGGAGCGTTGGTCATTCCAGTCCACGAGACATCCGAAAGCTGGCTCGGCGAGGATGGAGCCGGGCGCGATCGGCGCGAACATCACGGGGAGATCGCCCCGTCGATCGTTTGAAAAAGTGGCTGAACGCAAATTGGTCGCTGAATCCAAGAGCCAGGGCAATCTCCGAAAGCGAGCTGTCCGTCGTTCTCAATAGTGCAGTGGCGACCTCGATGCGGCGGCGCTTGAGATACCGGGAGAAAGACTCGCCCATGACCGATCGAAAGACCTCCGAGCAATACTTTTCCGAGTATCCAAGAAAGGTCGCCAAGAGCTTGAGCGTCAGCCCTTTCCGCAGGTTGTGGTTGATAAAGCGGGAGATCTCTGCGGCGAGATCTTTGTGGCCGGTGGATGAACCGCGAGAGGGTGTGAGCGCGATGGACAGATCGAAAAGCTTGGTGACGATATCAAGAATGTCTTGATCGGACCTCGCGTTTGACAGTCGATCGGCCCAGACTGGAGCGTGGCGTCGAAGGCCGGCCGTCAGGTCGCGTAATCGATCGCGGGGGATGGAATAAGAACTCGACTTGCCGGTCTGGTGCGGCGATTGCACGTTCTCTTTGCCGCCGAGGTGAGATCCAATCCGAGGCTTTCTTGGCATGACCGTGGTATCGACGGACATCGTTAGGAAAGAGTTTTGAGCCATGCCTTCAGCCGTCGTGTCCAGAGCGACCTGACCAGACCTCTCGCTTGCCCCCGTTGGCGGCATAATCGCCGACAGCTCTGGCACCAGAGGATCGGACTCGGGTGCCCGGTAGGCCTGTTGCAACGCCGGCAGGTCGTCACAGGCTGACTCGAATCGGTGTGTCTTATGCGTGGCTCTGTGTGCTGTCTGGAAGAACAGGTTTCCATTTGACGAGCCGACCCCTTTCTTATTGGTAATCCTCGCGAGTGACATGGGCGATGGCCTGAGCGCGTTCTCCTGGCAGCCAGCCGAAGTTTCTTCCCGTGAAGGTCGATGCGACAAGTCCCTCCATTGAGCTAAATTCGGCATCAAAATGGAACAGGGCGCCGCCTGGTCGATTGAGCACAGCACTGACGGGGGGAGGTGAATTGCGGACGGCAACAGTTTTGCCGTCCGCTCGGGCCGGGAGGGGGCTGCGTCGCGCAAAATCAGCATAGGCGCGTATGCCGCCTCTCGGCGCATCCAGCACGTCGACTAAATGACAGGCCCGGCAATTCATGGAGCGGCCTTTGAACGGCCCCGGGTTGATTGGTGTTCCCACTGTCTCGACGGCACCCACGACGCTGTAGCGAAGAAGGCAAGGGAGAGGAGCAAGACCAGGCCATTCCATGGTTGGCGTGGAACTCGAGCGTGATTCATCGGACATTCTTGTCTTCTCATTTAGCAACCGTATGAGTAGTGCCGCCATGGGCTTGTCAAATTATCCCAGGCACGGTCCGCTGTCCTATATGGGCGGCAGGGGTCCTCGGGAGGCGAGGACCCCTGCCTGGTAAAGTGGGAGAGGTGGGCCTCCCACTTTGAAGCCGGCGTAGGGCTGACGCCGGCTGTGTTTCTGGTGCGATGTCTTTCACACGCGTATCGCATCTCTCTCCCCGAAGAGTTCGCTTACGACACCGACGACAAGGGGATCGAACTGAGTACCTGAAGCGACGCGCAGGATTCGGAGCGCGATGCGATCGCGCAGAGATCGATCGTGGACGTGCGGAACCTGAATGGCTTCAAAGGCATCGGCGACCGCGAGAATTCTTGCACCCAATGGGATGAATTCCCCTCTGAGTCCATAAGGGTACCCGGATCCGTCCCATCGCTCGTGATGGTGGGCGATCATCACCGAGGCTTCACGGAGGAAGGAAAACGGCTCGAGCAGCATAGTCCCGAGGCGTGGGTGATTCTGAATCGCCACGTAAGAGTCCGGCTCAAGCCATTCTCGTCTGGTTTGCAAACAAGGTGGAAGCATGAGGAGGCCGATATCGTGCAGCAGGGCAGCCAGCTTCAACGGATGGAGAGCCTCGTGATGCAGTTGCATCGCCTCTCCAATATGAAGCGCGATGGCCGCCGTGGCTTCTCCATGTCCCGCTTGCCAAGGCAGAAGCCGATCCAGCTCCTTCGTCACTTGCCGAACCAGAATACTCTCAAGATCGCGTCGCGACGCTGGAGGGAGACACAGACGATCGATTTTCTGGAGCATGAGTTGGAGTCTCATCACGGTCGTTTGGGTAGAATCGACCGTATCAAGATCAGTACGCATAAGAATCACCTCCAAAAAAACGAAGAGCCCGGGACCATCTGTGTGATCCCGGGCTCTGGGTGAACAACCGCTGGCCGCTGAGGGATTTTGTTTGTCAGTTCACAGACCTCTCGGCGGCATCCCCCGAATGCGAGAGAAGGGAATCGTCACGAGCCTCCGGCACCGTTTGCACTTCAGCTCGATCCCTGTATCCACGAGACGGGCGACGAGTTGCCCGCAGATACAACGGACTTGTTCTGAAGCGCACCCAACCTGCGTCATTGAAGTGGGCTGATGTTTCATGACCACCGTCGGTGGCCGCGGGGCCGGCACGAAGGAGTGCCGGCTCCCAGACGGCCGGGATTACCTCAGAATGTCCACTTGGCCCCTGCTTGCCAGAGAGCCGGCAGGCCAGGATAAATGCCTCGGGATCGGTCCATAATAACGTCCTGGCCGAGCATGTTTTTCCCCGTGAAGAAAAAGGTCGTGTTGATCTTCTTCACGTGTTGATTGACCGAAGCATTGAGCATGCACCAGCCCTTCACGAGGCCGCGCTGCCCGTTCGGCGTTGGGATCACCGTGTTGCGGTCGTCCGAGAACTGGTCGCTGATGCACTGAGTTTCCACTCGTGCGTTGAACGCGCCGATATGAAAGGCGCGGTTGGCATATCCGATCCCGGCCGTGAGCATATGCTCGGGGGCGAAGGTCAGCCGGTTGCCGCTCACGCTCACGATTCCTGCTTCCCCCGGTAAGAGAGCGGCGCCTGTAATCGAACTGTTGCGGTTTTCCCTGAACTGCGCCTGTGCGACCCACCCGTAGTTCAGGTCGAGGGTGATATCCTGATCGTCGTTCCGGCCGGTCACGGCATCCAGCACGTCTAACTGGATGGCGACTTCGGCGCCGCGGTGTTGAGTCTTGCCCGCGCTCGTCAAAGTGGCGCCGGTGCCGCCTGCTGCCGATTGCGAGATGATCTGGTTGTCAAAATCCATCTGGTAGCCGGAAATTGAATATCCCGCCCAGTGAGTCAAGTTGCCCCTTACCCCCAACTCGTACGTCCAGCTCAACTCCGGTCCCAAGTCTACGATCTGGCCCGTGGGGTTGATCGCGTCGGAGATTTGTGGCGGCGCCATGCCCCGGTGCGCGCCGAAGAAGAACGTACTGTTTCTGAACGGAGAGTAGGTGACGCCGACTCCCGGTAACACCTCCGTAAAATTAGTCTTCCCATAATTGCCGTTGCCGTTATTCGCAAGCCTGTTATTTTGATCGTAATTGATATGTTCGACGCGGACTCCGGGCGTCACGGTGAACTGGCCGAGGATCAACTGTTCCTGCAAGAAAAAGGCATAGGCGTTGGTGGTTCTGAAATTGTTCTCGTTGAGACAGGTCTGAGTCGTACCGATTTGACCAAAACAGCTTGAGGACACTCCCGCGCCGGAACCGAGGTTGCGCAACTGTTTCCGGTCCGATTGCTCGAACATATACCGCGCCCCGAAGTCTGCTTTCCCGCTCACTCCAAACGGGAGTGCGTGGGCATATTGGAAGCGTGGTTCGACCCCCCACACCCAGTACTCGCGCTCGTTGGTAAACCGCTGGTTCGCAGGAACGGCGAACACAGAATCCGCCGGGATCGTATTGCCGAATTGTATGCCACCGTTATTCGTCCCGTTGGCATTGACCCCTTGGATTGCCTGGCGAGTCCAGTCGCGTTGGATGTAATGGCCGAAAAGATTGATGGTCGAGGTCAGATCTGCCGTAAACATATGATTCACGGCCACGTGATAGCCGAGTCGCATAAAGTCCATGTGGTCGTTGGTGAACGCGGTCTGTCTGTCTTGGCCGCGCGCACTCCACTCCGCTTCAGTCAGACCCTGGTAGCCGATCCCTGAATTTTCACGATAGTAGTTGAACTTGGCCAGGATTTGGGTCCGATCGCTCAACTCGTGGACGCCCTTGAACGTCAGGTCATCCACCTTGGCGCGGATATTGGTAAACCGCGGCGTGTCGGTTTGATAGTGGGTGTAGTCGACCAGGTAGCCGGTCTTACCCCAGGTGCCTCCGTAATCGAAGTGAGTATTGAGATAGTTCAGGTTGCCACCCCAGACTTGAAAATTGCCTTCCGGCTTGGCCGACGGCATGCGAGTAATGAAGTTGATGACACCGCCGATGGTTTGGGGGCCATAGAGCAACTGTCCGCTGCCTTTGAGAACCTCGATCCGATCGAACCGAAAGATCGGAGGAAAGTAGTATGAGGACGGGTCGGCGTAGGGCATCAGCATGATCGGCACCCCATCCTCCATGATATGAACCTTCCTGCTTCGCGTCGGCTCCAGGCCGCGGATGCCGATGTTCGGCCTGATGCCCAACCCATCTTCGTCCCGAACGTGGACACCCGGTACCTCGCGTAAGGCTTCATTGACGGTGAACCGGTGGTTCCGTTCGATGGTTTCATTCGTGATGACCTTCCCTGACCCGGGAATATGGTCCAGGGCCGTCGGTGAAGTTCCGATGACTTCCGTCAAAGGAATCTTCAGCGGCTTTGATTCGACCGCTGTGGTTCCATCCGGTGAACCCTCCTGCGTTATTTCTGTCGGCGCTGTCCCCTGGGCCTCCGTATCCGTTGAAGGCTCCTGGGATGGCGTCTCTTCCGTCTCTGTCGTTGACGTCTCCTGGGAAGGTGGCTCCTCCGCGTCCGCGGGAAGGGTACTCATGAATATTGCTGCCAGCGCGAAAGCAGCAATAGTAATGTTAGTTCTTATTCTCATTTTCAAGAACGGAAAACTATTCACCCACTTCCTCCTTGTGCGATGGGCTCTAATGGCCTCTAGGGTTAAAAAGAAGCTTCCGCTGTTGGAAATCGGGAAGCGTTGGAATGTTGGACGTTAATGTCTCTGCGAAGAATCGGCCCTCTATTCTGTGTCGTTTCAGTCGAACAATCGGTCATTCAGTGCCCTTTGCTATCCCTGAGGCTGTGGCAGTGTCGGACAGAACATTGCCTCAGAGCGATCCGTAGCAGTCTACCGGAGCGAATAACTGATCGGCATCAGTATCGCCACTTGTGGTTTCCCTAAAGGATGGTCCAGTTTGAGCGGCGAGGCTTTTTTAAGGGTTTCCATTGCGTCATTATCCAGAATTGAGCGGCCAGAGCTTTCCTGTACATCCACCATCAACACTTGGCCGTCATCTCTAATGACGGCCCTGAGAATCACTTTGCCTTCCCAGCGATTCATCCGAGCCATGACCGGGTAGTTCTTAAGCTCATCGATTCGTCCAAGCAACGCTCTCATCAGCCATCCATAATCTGCCTTGGCGGCAGGCGACGCTTTGAAGGGAACTGCTGAAGCCACCAGTTGTTCGGCGCTGGGCTGCGGGACCTGTGCCGATGTCTCGCTCGCTGTTTCGACGGGAGGCTGTTGGTTTACAGAATCGGTGGTCGGTTGGCTGATGGGCGATTTTGCGACCGACATGACGTCTTCATTTGAGGTTGCCTCAAGCACCGGCGGCGGCTCTTCTTCCACGACCTCTTCCTCAACGGCCTCCTCCTCTATAATCTCTTCCTGTGTTGTGACCGGCTCCAGTATCTGGCTGACTTCATGACGCTCGACGGCTTGCGCGATAACCGTCGAGGCGGTTTGGTTGACCGGGATAACTTCCGGCACTTCCTGGGGAGCGTGGGTAACCTGACGCTGGGTAGCCTGTTGCTGGACAGGCTTTGCCGTTGGTTCAGGTGGTATCACCCTGGATTCGGCAGGCTCCGGCTCAGGGTTGATCTCGGACAGAGGATCTACCGTTGGTTGGGGAGCCGGCGATTCCACCAACGCCACGGTCCACTTAAATGAGTCGGGTTCAAGCGATAACGTTAATTCTGACGTTAACAACACGGCGCAGGCCCCTATTGTCGCATGGAAAACTACCGAACAAACCCAGCCCTGACGGTGCAGACGGGCGCGATCGGGATAGTTGTTGGAAATCGACGTCACGACTTCACCACTTCGAGGCTGACCTGTCCGAACCCCAGGCTTTTCAACTCATCCACCACCTGAACGAACCGCTCTAGAATCGTTACCTTGTCCGCGCGGACGACAACCAGCGACTCCCGCGGCTCTCGCTCCAGCACGATTCGCAAACCATTTTCAGGCACCGCGGAATCGTTCAGGTACAGCTCGCCTTGTGAAGTCAGCGTGATCACCACCGGCACATCTTTTCTATCCGCGGCTTCGGTCGCCTTGGCCAAATCGACCGGAATCTGGCCGGTGCTAATAAAAGTGGCCGTCGTTAATACGATCACGAGCAAGACCAGCATGACGTCAACCAAAGGGATGACGTTGATTTGGTTCAATTCATCATCCATGTTGATGTTGCGCATTATAGAGGGTGAGCAATTCGGTGACACGTCTGCGGAGCGCGTTGTTCATCACGACGCAAGGGATCGCGACCAAAAGACCCACGGCAGTTGCCTTGAGCGCAAGGCTCAGTCCGACCATGATGGAGCTGACGGCGATAGTCTTGGCGGTCCCCATGGTGTGAAAGGTCAACATGATGCCCAGGACGGTCCCCAAAAGTCCGATGTACGGAGCATTGGCCGCCACCGTCCCGATAATGACCAGCCGTTTAGTCAAGGCGATCTCGAAAAGTTGCCGATTAGGGTAGTGGGAAATGTCAATTCGTCGGTAAAACTGCCATCGCTCGAAAGCCACGGCCATTGCCCATATGCTGAGGACGACCAATAAGCCGATAATTCCATAATCCACGATTTCTTTTAGTACTTCCATGACCGGGTTCCTCTTTTTCCTCTATTCTCTCAATTTTTGATAATGCTTCTCAATACCACTGACTTCCAGGGTCTGTCAACTGATAAATTCATTCCGACTTCGCTTGGTTGTCCTCTGGAAGGGTGGCCGCATCAAACAAAACCGTATGTGTTGCTGAAACTCGCAATTCAACCGGAGTACCCTCCGGGTAGACACTGGTCGAACTCTCGCTGCTATGGGCGATTTGGCCGGAAGGGAGCAGGATGGTGTAGAGGTTCTCTGAGCCTCGGAACTGTCGAGCCACGATTCGGGGTTCGGCGGATTGATTGGGTACGAGGTGAATATCATCTGGGCGGATCATCACCAGGACATGCGCTCCTTCGTCACCGCCGATGGTATTGGGGAACTCTCCCAGTTCGGTGCGCACGAAACCTTCTCGAATTTGTCCGGTGAGAAAGTCGGCCTGGCCGACGAATTCAGCCACGAACCGGGTGGCCGGGAGATGGTAGATAAGCTCGGGAGCATCCAATTGTTCAATCTCGCCTCGGTTCAACACGGCGATGCGATCCGCCATCGCAAAAGCTTCTTCGTGATCGTGGGTGACCAAGATGGTCGTCGTCTTCGTTCGACGAAGGAGAGTATGGAGTTCCTGTCTCATGCGGCCGGCCATGTCGGGGTCCAGGTTGCTGAATGGCTCATCCAAGAGGAGCAAGACCGGATTCTGGACCAATGCTCGTGAAAGGGCCACTCGTTGCTGTTGTCCTCCGGATAGTTCATGTGGGTATCGGCGTTCGAGCCCTTCCAGGCCGGTCACCCGCAACATTTCTTGGACTCGACAGGCCCGTTCTGCCCGTGAGAGATGGTGGAGTCCAAAGGCAATGTTGTCGGCGACCCGCAAGTGTGGAAACAGCGCGTATTCTTGGAAGACCATCCCGACACGGCGTTCTTCGGTCGGCACGGTTTCGGAGGATGAGGAGACCAATCGGTCGGAGAGAAAGATCTGTCCGGAGCGTACAGGCTCAAAGCCTGCAATCGCTCTCAAGACAGTGGTCTTGCCGCAACCGGATGGTCCGAGAAGACAGAGGATTTCCCCTTCCTCTATGGAAAATGAAATGTTTCGGATTGCGGGTCGGCTTGGGTCATAGGCGCAGGAGACGGAACGGAGCTCCAAGATAGACGAGGCCGGTCGGTACAGATCGACGTGACTGCCAGGCTGGCTGGTATCCGCAGAGGCTGTGTGCAACGGTGAATGCGTCACGGGGTCTACGCCGTCCTCCAATCACGGGAGAGCAGCAAAAACAGGGCCGGCAATCCGACAAGCACGATGAGCAGGGCCGATGGTGCCGCCAGCTGATAATATTCCTCGCTCGCTTCCAGCCAGACCCGGATCGCCAAAGTGTCGAATCCCACAGGTCTCAACAGTAACGTTGCCGGAAGCTCCTTCATGGTTTGCAAAAAAATAAGGACCCAGGCCACGATGACACCGTTACGGATCAGTGGCAGAGTGACTCGCCTCCAGGTCTCTCGAGCTCCCAGGCCCAAGGTACGGGCTGCTTCCTCAAGGTTGGG
>JAHBWT010000111.1 GCA_019636815.1 Nitrospira sp. | reverse complement strand
CGGGGACTTGCTGCTCTTCACCAAGCGGGCCACTATCCGGCTACAAGACCTCACATTCGATTGCACGTGGTTCATCCCGGCGATCGTCAAGTACCGAAAGTTTTTCGGAGAAGTGGCGATCGCCTCATTGTTTCTCCAGCTGTTCGCCCTGTTCACTCCTCTGTTTACACAAGTGATGATCGACAAGGTGCTCGCGCACAAGGAGGTGACGACGCTCCATGTCTTGGCCGTCGGCATGATCGCGCTGGCCGTGTTCGAGGCGACCCTCGGCGGGCTTCGGACATATCTGTTTTCCCATACGACGAATCGCATTGCTGTCACCCTCGGCGCCCGGCTCTTCCGTCACATGTTAGCGCTTCCGTTGTCGTATTTTGAATCCAGGCGAGTCGGCGATACGGTCGCGCGCGTGCGCGAATTGGAGCAGATCCGCCGGTTCTTGACCGGCCATTCGGTCACGGTGGTGGTGGACGTCGTCTGTACCGCCGTCTTCTTGGCGGTGATGTGGCTCTACAGTTCCACGCTCACGCTCATCGTGATGGCGTCATTGCCGATCTATGGGCTGTTAGCCGCGGCCATCACTCCCGCAATCCGAACTCGTTTGCATGAACAATTCGATCGAAGCGCCGAGAATCACGCGCTCTTGGTCGAGGCCGTCAGCGGGGTCCACACGGTCAAGGCCATGGCGGTTGAGCCGCCGTTGCTGCGGAAATGGGAAGAGCAGTTGGCCGGGTACGTGCGGGCCGGTTTCCGAGCGACCAGCCTGATAACCATGGCCGGGCATTCAGCCACTTGCATTCAAAAGGTCACCATCGTGGCTGTGTTGTGGATGGGCGCCTATCGGGTGATGGATGGAGATCTCAGCATCGGGCAATTGATCGCCTTCGGCATGTTGTCCGTGCAAGTGACCGGGCCGTTCCTCCGTTTGGTGAACCTCTGGCAGGAATTTCAACAGGCCGGGATTTCGATCCAACGACTGGGTGACGTCCTCAATGCACAACCGGAGCCTTTGTACAATCCGGATCGGACGACCCTTCCCCATGTGAAAGGGCAGGTCCGTTTCGAGGACGTCGGCTTTCGTTATCGATCTGATGGTCCGGAGATCCTCAGGAAGGTCTCGTTCGCGGTGGAACCAGGCCAGATCATCGGCATCGTCGGACGGTCCGGATCGGGGAAGAGTACGATCGCCAAGCTGATGCAGCGCCTCTACGCGCCCGAGCGTGGGAAGATTGCGATAGACGGAGTGGATGTGATGCAGGTCGATCCGGCCTGGCTGCGCAAGCAAGTCGGAGTCGTGCGGCAAGAGAACGTCCTGTTCAACGCCTCGGTGCGCGAGAACATTGCCCTGGCAGATCCCGATTTGGCGATGGACCGGGTCCTGCAGTCGGCGCAATTGGCCGGAGCCCACGAGTTCATCATGGAATTGGCGGATGGGTACGACACCGTGATCGGCGAACATGGATGCGCCTTGTCGAGCGGGCAGCGCCAGCTGATCGCCATTGCCCGGGCGTTGGCCGCGAACCCGCGCATTCTGATCTTCGATGAGGCCACCGGCGCGCTGGACCATGAGTCCGACGCGGTGATTCAGCGGAACATGGCCCAGATCAGCCACGGGCGGACGGTCTTCTTGATGGCACATCGGTTGAGCGCGGTTCGGCAGGCCCATCGCATCTATGTCATTGAGGGGGGAGAAATCGTCGAGGAGGGAACGTATGACGATCTGCTGCAAGCCGGCAAGTTTTCTGCGAAGTGGCATGCGCATCAAGCTGCCTAGAGCGTAGATTCGTAGAGGGAGAGGCGAATGGCATTCGGGGCCATTTCTCGGCATTGGATAGTCTGGAAAGCAGCCTGGCAGGCCGAATCAAGCCGACCCTTAGGGAAGGCCAGGTTTGGCGCGCGTGCGACCGAGTTTCTTCCCTCAGTACTAGAGATCCAGCAGGCGCCCCCCTCACCGATCGGACGCGCCTTGCTCTGGACCATCGTGGCGGCCTTCACAGCCGGCGCGCTCTGGACCACGCTCGGAAGGATCGATGGCGTCGCGACGGCTCGAGGCACGATCATTCCAAGCGGCGACTCGAAGATCATCCAACCATACGAAGCCGGGGTGATCGCGTCCATTCATGTGCAGGAGGGACAAGCGGTGAAGAAGGGCGATGTCCTGATCGAGCTTGATTCGACGCGGAACGTCGCGGACCGAGCACGAGCGGTGAATGAGTATCGCGCGGCCAACGTGGAAGCCGCTCGCCTGCGAGCCCTCATTCAAGGCCAAGCCACGTTTGAAGCGCCGACCGACGCGGACGAGGCGTATGTCCTGTCGCAGCAGCAGTTGCTGCGAGACCAATTGGCCGAGTACCACGCCGACGTGTCAGCGGCTCGGCATCTCGTCGATCGACGCCGGGCCGCCGTGGGCCAGGATCGGGCGGCGCTTGCTGAGGCTGAAAACGATTACCGGGCCATGCTGTCGGAATTCCAGCAGACGAAACAGGCCGAGCTGTCGGCGCTGGAAGCCAAAGCCGCTTCCCTCGCGCAAGAGGTCACACAAGCCGGTCAAAAGGCCGGATTGCAGCGGCTTGTCGCGCCGATCAATGGGGTGGTGCAGCAATTGGCCGTGCATACGGTCGGGGGCGTGGTGACACCGGCCCAGCGATTGTTGATTGTCGTGCCAAAGGATCATCCGGTCGAGGTAGAGGCCCAGATCGAAAACAAGGATAGAGGGTTTATCAGGCAGGGGCAGCCGGTGGAAATTCAAGTCGAAACGGTTCAGTTCATCCGCTACGGCACGATTCCCGGGCACGTCGTCACGGTCTCGAATGACGCGGCATCCATCGGAAAAGTGGGTCCGGTGTACCCTGCCAGAGTCAGTCTGGATCGAGGATCCATCCAGGTCGAAGGCAAGCCGGCCCGTCTCTCGCCTGGGATGGCGGTGACGGTCGAGATCAAAACGGGTCAGCGGCGTATCATCGAGTATGGGTTGGGTCTCTTGCCGAAGTCCATGAAGGAAAGCCTGAGAGCGCGATAGACGCACGACCGCATGGCGCCTCACGCGGCGCGAATCCATCTCGCCCGGTCCACGGGTCGTTTGCCGATCTTGAACTCATACGCTCAGTCGGCACGACGTGAATGACAATACCTTGACTTAACGTAGCCCTTCACTCACACTCCTCGGCATGTACGATCAGTCTGAAAGCGAGCTCTTGCGCCTGTTGGCCGATCGGGCGGGGATTGTCGCCGACTACCATGACATTGCCGGCACACAGCATGTGACGACGGATGAGACGCGCCGGGCTATCCTATCCGCAATGGAGCTTCGAGCCGGCAACCGTGAGGAGCTGATCGAGGAGCTCATGGCGTGGGACAACCGTCCCTGGCTGCGAGGCTGTGAACCGGTCCATGTGATTCGGTTCAGACGTGAGGCCGAAACATGGTCATTTCATGTCCCATGCGAGGTCCCCGATGATGCCGTGCTGCAAGTACGCTGGTCTCTCCAGCCCGAGTCCGAAGCACAACCGCGTGAGGGAACAGAGGGGCCTGGCCTGTGCATTCAAGAGACACGCACCATTCACGGCCGCCGGTTTGTCCGCGTGGCGCTGAGCATTCCACCGGATCTGCCGCTCGGGTATCACACGGTGAAGGTATGGGCGAAAACGAACAGCGCGAAAGTCGACACCACCTGCCGTTTCATCGTGGCGCCGGAGCGCTGTTACATTCCGGATCAGCTCCACCACGGCGCTCGATGGTGGGGCATCGCGCTGCAGCTCTATTCGCTACGAAGTGATCGCAATTGGGGGATCGGCGATTTCGGAGACCTGGCCTCCGTTGTGGAATGGACCGGGCGGCGATTGGGCGCGGCAGTGATCGGGCTCAACCCGCTCCACGCGCTCAAGAATACCAAGCCCTATCACATCAGTCCCTATTCGCCGTCGAGCCGGCTGTTTTTGAACGATCTGTATATCGATGTCGAGCGAGTCGCGGAGTATCACACGACGGCGGAGGTGAAGGCTCGCCTTGCGGATCCATCGTTCCGCGCTCGAATCGAAGCGGCCAGACGAGGCGCATTCGTGGAATACGACGCGGTGAGGTCGATCAAACGAGAGGTGCTCGAGCTGTGCTATCGGGCGTTTCTCCAAGAACATTTCGAAGGCGAAGAGCCTGACGTGCGGCCGAGGACGGAGCGCGGGTGGACCTTCCATCGATTTGCCGAGGACGAAGGGGAATCGCTGACTTCCTATGCGTTGTTTCAGGCATTGGAAGAGTCGCGGCAAGCCGAGCAAGGCGTCTCGACGACATGGGCGGACTGGCCGGAGCCCTATCGAATCCCGTCCTCGGAAGCCGTGGCGGAATTTCGGCGTCGTCACATGCAACGAGTGCGATTTTTTCAGTATCTTCAGTGGCTGGCGGCCGACCAGCTGCTTGGGTTGGCGAAGAAGACGCATGAGGCAGGGATGCCGATCGGGTTCTATCATGACCTTGCATTGGGGAGCGATCGCTATGGCGCCGATGGATGGCGGTCGCAGGATGTGCTGGCATTGGATGCCGATTGCGGAGCGCCTCCTGACGCCTTCGCTCCGGAAGGCCAGAATTGGGGGTTTTCCCCCCTCGACCCGCTCCGGCTTCGCGCGAGCGGCTATCAGCACGCCATCGAATTGCTCCGCAAGAACCTCCGTTACGGCGGCGCGATTCGACTCGATCATGTCATGGCGCTCTTTCGGCTGTTTTGGATCCCGCGCGGTCTTCCTGCCTCGATGGGGACGTATGTGCATTACCGGGACGAGGAGCTGCTGGCGATCTTGGCCTTGGAAAGCGTGCGGGCCAATGCGCTGGTGATCGGTGAGGATCTTGGGACGGTTCCGGATTGGGTGCGCGAGCGACTGGAGGCGACCGGTGTCTTGTCGTATCGAGTCTTGTATTTTGAACGGACCCATTCAGGGGCATGGAAGTCTCCGGCTCATTATCCGGCTCAAGCTCTCGCCGTCGTCACGACCCACGATCTCGCGACTCTCAGCGGATACTGGGAAGGGATCGATATCGAGACGCGATCCGGGCTCGGCCTTGTTGCTTCCGAACAAGCTCGGTCCGCAATGTTGTCAGGGCGGCAAGGGGAGAAAGCCGGCATTCTCGCCGCGTTGAAGGTTGAAGGCCTCCTGCCGCCCGGTGTCTCGGACGATCCGGCTCAGGTCCCGGCGATGACGGCCGAGTTGACGGAGGCCGTTCATCAATATCTGGCCCGTAGTCCGGCTTGGATTGTATTGGCGAATATTGAGGACATCATCGGCGCCCGTGCCCAAGCCAATCTTCCGGGGACGTTGGACCAGCATCCGAATTGGTGTCGGAAGTTGGACCCAGCCGTCGAAGGGCTGACTCAAGACTCGCGATTCGAGCGATTTGCGGCTCAGTTGCGAGTGATCCGTCCTCCTGTGTGAGAACGCCCGTGGGCGAACCTGCGTGTGATTCCTTTTCTTGGCTGAGAAGCTATGAATGCCGGCGGAGCACCGTGGAGCGATGATCGCCATGAGGTATCGTGACCGCGTCGCGCTCGGGATCGCCGGAGCATGCTTTCTTAGCATCTCGGTCATTGAACAATTTTCCCCTGCCAACGTCGTTGTAGCCTATGGGTACGTGTTGCCGATTTTGCTGGTCACGACTCTCCGAAACCGGACCGTGATGCTGGTGACCGTGTTGGCCTGTGTGGGCGGAACCTATTCGGGGCTGCTCCAGCCGACGAAGCCGGGGCGATTTCAATCAGCGGTCATCAATCGGAGCGTCGTCGTCGTCGTCTTGCTGTCGGTGGCCTACCTCGGTGTGAGTTGGGAAGAGCGGAAGGCACGGGAAGAAGCGGCGCGAGCGGCCCTGGCCAGGGAAACTGAAAATTTGCTCAAGGCCAATGCCCAGCTTGTTCAGGCAAAAGATCGATTGAATAGGTCGGAGCGGTTAGCCGCCGTTGGACAGCTGGTCGCGTCCGTCGCTCATGAGGTGGGCACACCGCTTCACTCGATCGCGTGGCATGTCCAGGCACTGGGAGAGGAGCCGGGCGCGACTCCCGAGATGAAGAAGCGGGTCGCCGTTATTGACGAGCAACTCGCGCGCGTGGTGCGGATCATCCAGGACGTGCTGTCCTCCACTCGGCAGCGTCAACCGGAGCCCCAGTGGTGTGCCGTCGAGGACGTCGTCAACCCGGCGGCTGCCTTGATGGAGCCGGCGTTTCATGCAAAAGGGATTACGCTAACGGTCCCGATTCGTGAAGATTTGCCGCTGGTCTGGGCCGATCAAGAAAAGATTCATCAGGCCTTGGTGAACATCCTCGCGAACGCGCTGGTCGCCACCCCTCCTGGGGGAGCGGTGAATATCTCGGCTACAGCTCGCGATGCCACTGCGGCGGAGTGGGAGCGCGGGGCAGGGGGGGCCGATCCTGTGCCTCAACTGGTGCTGGCCCTTGCGGTTCAGGATACAGGATGCGGGATGCCGGAGGCTGATGCAGAAAAAGCGTTCGAGCCGTTCTTTACGACCAAAGCGGTTGGAAAGGGAACCGGCTTGGGGCTATTCTTGAGTCGCGAGACCGTGGCGGCTCATGGAGGGCGCTTGGATCTGGCAAGTCAGGTTGGTCGTGGGACCATTGTGACGATGACGTTACCTGCGAAACGACCTAACCCTGCTCATCCGATGGAGGGAGCGTGATGCAACCAGCGACGATCCTGGTAGCCGATGACGATGCGGTTGCGCGTGAGCTCTTGGCAGAGGCATTGAGGAAAGAAGGCTACCATGTGGAATCCTTTGCGAGTGGAGAGGCCGTCGTTGCGCGTGGACGCCAGGGCCTGGTCGATTTGGTCTTGACGGATATCCGCATGGGAGCCGTGGATGGGCTGGCGGTCTTACGAGAATTCAAACGCACGAACCCCGATACGGTGGTCGTGGTGTTGACCGCCTTTGGCTCTCTGGAAGGCGCGATTGAGGCGATTAAGCAGGGCGCATATGACTATCTGGCAAAACCGTTCAAAAAAGAGGACATCAAGCTGGTCGTCAAGCGGGGTCTGGATCACTGTCGACTCCTTCGAGAGAACGCGCGGTTTCGACAGGAGCTGAGGAGCAAGGAGGAATGGTCACCGTTGGTTGGAAGCAGTCCGGCGATGCTGGAGGTCTACAAGCTGGTTGCGCGCGTGGCCGACGGCAAGAGCACGGTCTTATTGCAGGGAGAGAGTGGAACCGGGAAAGAGCTCATCGCGCGGGCCATTCATACGAACGGCCCGCGTCGTGATAAGCCGTTCATCCCGGTCAACTGCGGCGCGTTGCCCGACACGCTGTTGGAGTCGGAGATGTTCGGATACGAAAAGGGTGCCTTTACCGGGGCGGTGGGAACCAAGATGGGGCTCTTTGAGTCGGCCAATGGAGGGACGCTGTTTCTCGACGAGATCGGTGAGCTGGGGCAGGCGTTGCAAGTGAAGTTGTTGCGGGTGATGCAAGACCAGGAAGTTCGCCGAGTCGGGAGCACAACCTCCTCCAGAGTCGATGTTCGGATCATTGCCGCAACCAACCGGGATCTTGAACAGCTCGTGAAAGAAGGAAAGTTTCGGAATGATCTCTTCTATCGCTTGAAAGTCGTCCCCATTACGTTGCCGTCATTGGCTGAACGGCGCGAAGATATTCCGATGCTGGTGCATCACTTTTTACAGAAGTGTGCAGCGGGGACCAAGCATGCGGTGCGCGGGGTGCTGCCGGAAACCATGGCGCTCTTGACCGACTATCGTTGGCCGGGCAACGTGCGAGAGCTTGAAAACGCGATTGAACGGGCCGTGTCGTTGAGCCAAGGTCCCTTGCTGACGCCGGAAGATTTGCCGAACGTGATTCGGCAAGGAGCGTCTGCGGATGCCGAGGCGCGGCATCCGCTCACAAACTCCCACGATGAGGCGTCTCTTACGTTGGAGGAAATAGAAAAGCGGCATTTGATTCGCGTGCTCAAAGAAACGAATGGAAATAAGGTGAAGGCTTCAAAAATACTTGGAATCGACAGGCGCACCCTCTACCGAATGGCCGAGCGCTTTGGCCTCAATCTAGGAGAGGAGGCAGAGGGAACAGCGGAGAAGGAACCTACCTAAGTTAATACTTCTCGCTGTAAAACGTCTCCGTCGTGTAGGTGCTCGGAACGATTTTCAACTCGTTCTTGATCAGGCGAAGTTTGTTTTCTGCGCTTTGAGGAACCTGGGACTCCGTCGGACCCCACCCATCGAACATGGTTTGTTTTCCTTCCGACGACACTTGCAAGCGCAATTTGGTGGTTTGGTCCGTTTCCGGAGTCACAGAGACCTCCGCCTGACTCCTGACAACGCCAAACCGCCCTCTCACGAGCCAATCCCAAATACTGGGCTGCTCAGCTCTGTAGCCTGTGTTGAGCTGGGATCCATCCTTCCAGTCGACATCATAGTTGTCGTCCTTCAAGACTTTTGCGACTGCGGCTCTAACCTGATCAGCCGGTGCGGGTAATGTCACATCAACGACATCTGGTTCGACAGGGCGCTGAACACTGCTACATCCAAAGGCAAAGGCGGAAAGGGCGACAATGGCGAGATAGTCCTTTCGGATCATTTTGTTCTAGCCTCCTTCAGACGATAAACAAGGTGGGTATCAGTTTGCACCACTCCTTCTATGCGATGGATCCGGCTCAAAACCAACTGGGTCAAGGCGTCCTGATCGGGAATATCTACGACAGCGATGATATCAGGCTTACCCCAACAAGGATCGATCGTTTTGATCTCTTTAATTTCCTTGAGCGCACTAACGACCGCCGACGTCTGCCCAGGATGTACGTTGATCAGCACATAAGCTCGATCCGACATACCTTGATCTCCGGGAGTCGGACCGTGAATCGTATACTGGATCGCCCCGGAAGTGGGCTGCTTTATAGCAAAGTCAGTCTGGCCTGTCAACACAGGTTTAGCCTTCACGGGTTTTGACGTCGAGGAAACGGACGAGAGAGGTTTTACGTGTGGTTTCGCCATGGCCTTCACTTTGGCGCAACAAGCACTTCGACCCTGCAGTGCTCGCTGACGCTGGTTAGGGTGGTCTCCAGTCGCTTCGGGCTACCGATGCGACCCTCGGGGTCGTACATGAAGCAAAACAAGGTCGAGCCTCGTCCCTGCGCTCTGTAATGTGCAGAGTCTGCCGTGACCTGATCGGCGAGTTCCTTCGCGCTCAATCCGGACCTGGTCTTCTTGGCGACGACCGCGATCTGATCCCTGTTTATGAGGAGCATCGTTCGCGGTGTGCCCTCTG
>JAHBWT010000110.1 GCA_019636815.1 Nitrospira sp. | reverse complement strand
AGTCCCTCTTTACATTCCATTTCCTAGCATGCTTCTCTTTGACCGTCGGTTGCTACCAAGATAGTCCCTCACCAGATCCACAGAAGACGGTGGACCTTCTCATCTCGTTGCCAGATGACCGCGATACGCTCGTTCGAAGGAATGCAGCGGAGCCTTAGGAAAGATTTGTGATCTGAAATCCATGCCCTTCCTTGGTGGCGACAAGCCCCTCGAAATAGGATCCCAAGTTCAGAGATCTGGCCTAAATCTCTACGAATGGGCGACCGCAGTCTAAGAAAAGATCAACGATCGTCTCAACATTCAATGCTCCGAAACCCCCTTCGTATCTTGACCAGTGGGAAGGAGGCAAGGCATTTTAAGTTCTTCGGATGATGGATTTTTTCTAGTACCGATAGAATCGATTGCGCGATAAAATGTGTAACTCAACGTCACTTGCCAAGCAGACAGGGTTCCTTGACCATTTCAGAATGGGTTTCGGCTTCGATTCAGATCCTCGACCAGCCCAACTAGTTCTTTCTGGACCTCCGTATCCAACTCGATGAATTGAACGCCCATCCCGGGAAATAGGAGGTATCGTTCGGGTTTGCTGCGGACCCAAGCGACCTTCCCCTTCGCTGTGAGTTTATCCCATGGCTTGTCTGGGAGAGCGAACTCGACCGTCAGCTCTGTGCCTGGTTTCAACGGAGCACCGCTTTCAATAAAGAGCCCGCCGCCGCCAATGCCTCCTGTCAGACTATCGAACTGTTTGCCTTCTGGCGTCGTGTAACGGACCTTCAGCGCAAGAGGTGCGCGCGGTTGGGTCCGGCAATGGGCAAACCGAGCATCTTCACTGCTGGCAAGGACACGCTCGATGACCGCACCCCATGACACAGCACCCAACATCTGGCCTGAGGGGTCGTGGACGGTAATCGTTTCTAGCTTCGAATCGATGACGAGAGACTTACCTTGATGACCTGCAGTGGAAACGACAGGAAGTTTCATAGAACCGACACCCTTCGGAGTAAGCTACATGAGGAATGACACTAGGCTGCTTGTCTCGTATTCTGAGTTAATTTCACTAAGTCATGAATCCGGTCGCGTATCTCATCCGCAATTTCTGTAAATCGTATTCCCATTCCAGGACTGAATGTATACTGATCAGCTTTGGGGCAAACCCACGCGACACTCCCTTTAGCCTGCAGCCATTCTTCTGACTTTTCAGGAAGAGAGAATTCCATGGCCAACTTCGTCCCTACAGGAAGGGGAGATTGGCTTTCAATAAATAATCCACCTCCCCCGATACCTCCAGCGCGACTTTCAAATCGCACACCTTCCGGGGTGTTGTACCGTACTCGAAATGCGAGTGAGATACGTGGCTCAGAGCGAACCTCTTTTTGAACGGGGACCTTATGATAGGCGAGAATCTGGTCGATGACGAAGTCCCACGATAAACTGCCTATTGCATCTCCATTAGCACCCGCCAAGACAATCATTTCACGGGCTGGGTCAAGTTCAAGGATCTTACCTTTATGGCGAAAGCTCAAAGAAACAGGGTATTTCACAAAACCTCCATCCAGCTGCTGTACACCTGGCAAGTATAGCGCAGCGATTCTGCTTGTCGAGATATGGATAAAAATACTAGAGAGAGAGAAGCAGGACGGTGGTACCCCAGAAACGCTGACAACCTAAGTCTTTCGAGAAGGTTGAGTCGGTCAGCGAATGGAAGCAAAAATTCTTTAATACTTACGCTGTCTTAGCATCACTTTCTTGTTCAAAGATGCGCATCGGTGGGTTTTTCCCCTGGATAGCATCCTCTGTAATAACTACCTCGATGATCTGCTTCTGGGACGGGGCGTCGTACATTACGTCGAGCATCACTTCTTCCAGGATGGCTCTCAGCCCCCTGGCACCAGTCTTCTGTGAATACGCTTTTCGCGCAACAGCCCCCAACGCTCCCTCTGTGAACCGTAGCTTGACCTTTTCGAACGACAGCAACTTTTCGTACTGCTTCGTCAACGCGTTACGCGGTTCGGTCAGGATACGAATAAGGGCTCGGTCGTCTAATTCTTCTAGCGTCGCCACAACGGGCAACCGCCCGACAAATTCGGGTATCAGACCATACTTCAAGAAATCTTCAGGCTGCGCCTTGGCAAGTAGATCGCCCAAGCGAACGTCGCTTCTCCCACGAATTTCTGCTCCAAATCCCATCGACTTTCGATTCAGACGCTGCTCGATGATTTGTTCCAAGCCCACAAAGGCCCCACCACAGATAAACAGAATGTTGCTCGTGTTCACCTGAATGAACTCTTGATGCGGATGCTTTCTCCCTCCCTGCGGGGGGACATTTGCAATTGTGCCTTCAATCAATTTCAAGAGGGCTTGCTGTACCCCCTCACCCGACACATCCCGAGTTATCGATGGACTGTCACTCTTCCGGCTAATTTTATCGATTTCATCGATGTATACGATCCCACGTTCAGCCCGTTCAACATCGTAGTCAGCAGCTTGCAGGAGTTTCAGAATGATGTTCTCGACATCTTCTCCTACATAACCAGCCTCGGTCAGGGTTGTCGCATCGGCGAGGGTAAACGGGACATCTAAATACTTGGCCAAGGTTTGGGCCAGGAGGGTCTTCCCCGTGCCGGTGGGGCCCACCATAAGAATGTTGCCCTTCTGGAGTTCAATATCATCAACCTCTTTTTCCTTTGAAGAGATGCGCTTATAGTGATTATGAACGGCCACAGACAAGATACGCTTAGCACGCTCCTGTCCGATGACATACTGATCGAGGTGATGCTTAATTTCCGCAGGCTTCTTGAGTTTCGATGAAATCTCTTCTTTGGCTTCTTCCCAGTCCTCAGCAATAATGTCATTGCAGAGATTAACGCATTCATCACAGATATAGACTGTCGGTCCGGCTATCAGTTTTCGCACTTCATCGCGGCTTTTCCCACAGAAAGAACATCGTAAGTGCCGGTCCATCTTTTCCTGCTTGGCCATGGATCCCCCTGTGTTACTTGCCTTTGGCCCCGTCCTTTGTTCCGTCGCTGGACTCCACTGCTTTCATGAACTTAGGTGGTCGCGTAATGACCTCATCAATGATCCCGTATCGCTTCGCTTCCTCACCGGACATGAAATAGTCCCGCTCAGTATCGTGAGCTATCTTCTCAATAGGTTGCCCGGTGTGCTTGGCCAGAATCTCATTGAGGCGTTCGCGAATCTTTAGGATTTCCCGAGCATGGATATCGATCTCCGTCGCCTGACCTTGGAATCCTCCTAACGGCTGATGGATCATCACCCGAGCATTGGGTAAAGCAAATCGTTTACCTCTTGTTCCGGCAGTCAAGAGGAGCGCACCCATGCTCGCAGCCTGACCAAGACAAATGGTGTTGATCGGAGGTTTTACATACTGCATTGTGTCGTAGATACCCAATCCCGCTGTCACACTACCCCCGGGAGAATTGACATAGAGATTTATGTCTTTCTCCGGGTCTTCTGCTTCAAGGAAAAGCAGTTGGGCGATCACCAGGTTGGCAAACACATCGTCAATCGGGGCACCAAGGAAAATGATGCGATCCTTGAGAAGGCGTGAGTAAATGTCATAGGCTCGCTCGCCTCGATTGGTCTGTTCCACGACGATCGGGACCAACATAGTTCCTCAGTTCCTTTCTTCCATTATAAGCCCCCGTCGGTTGGGATCAGGCGCGACGAACGGCTGAATTCATCCTTGAATAACCGCGTGACGATAGACAAAGTCCAACGCTTTGTCGGCCAAAATTCGGGCACGTAATTCCTCAATGGAATCCTGACCGCCTACCTGAATCATTTTCACAAGGTCAGTCATCGGCACCCTGAGCTCCGAGGCTAGTCGGGTTACTTCCTTGTTCAGATCGTCCTGGCTCACCGACAAGCCTTCTTTCTCAGCGATGGCCTCAAGAATCAGCCCCGCTTTCACACGACGATTTGCCTCCTCACGGTGGGCTTCGCGAATCTTCTTCAATTCTTCCGCATCCGGTGCGGGAAGCGAATCAGTAACGTTACCCCGATGCCGTGCTTGGAGTTTTTGACGTACAATTGCGCTGAGCTCTCGCTCGACAAGTGAGTCGGGTAGATCAAAATGATGGGTTTCAAGCAGGCGCTTGAGAAGTGTATCCTTGTAAGACTCTTCAATATCCTTCTTGAGAGCCTTTTCCATTTCACCGCGTAGCTTCTCTCGTAGTTCTTGGAGCGATGCGTATGGTCCACAGTCCTTGGCGAACTCGTCGTCGAGCGCTTGGAGCTTCCTCTGTTTGACTCCCTTGATTTCTAAGCGGAACCTGACGGTTCTTCCCGCGACTCGTTGGTCCGGATGGCTTACAGGATAGGTCTGAGGAATTTCTATAACGTCTCCTTGGTACTTTCCAATAAGGTGGCCATCGATTTCGATACCCAGTAAAGTTGCCTTTGACCCTACCCTATGCAGCTGCCCTTCTTTCTTGGTACCTTCAAGAGGCGCACCGTCTAAAAATCCTTCAAGGTCAACGATGGCATAGGCTTCTTCGGCCAAAACCGTACCTACTGGAGCAGCATCCAACTGAGCATGCTGTTCGCGCAACACATCTAGAGCACGATCCACCTGTTCACTTGTGACCGTGCGTTTATCGGCTGAGAGCGTCATGGGATTCGGAGCTTTATAACCGTGAAGCTCGATTGAGGGCTTGATTTCGATCGTCGCCGTAAATGTGAAGGAAGAGTCTTTTTTGATTTTAACTCGATCCAGAGGTGGAATTTCTACCACCACCGGACTGATTCCTGCTTCTTTGATGGCTCGGTCATAGAAATCAGGGACGAGTTTTCGAATCACATCCTCTTCAACCGTTTTGGCATAACGCTTCTCTAGAATCGCCATCGGGGCTTTCCCGGGGCGAAATCCTGGTATCTGTACTTGACGGTTGAGTTCCAGATACGCACGTGAAAATTGCTGGCTTACCTCATCGGCTGGCACCTCTATTTTCAAGGCGCGCTTCATCGGTCCCAGCTCAGTTACTTCCATCTTCATCGTCAAGATCGGGCTCCCAGCCTAAGGAGATCTAAGGGATGGTGCGAGAGGGGGGACTTGAACCCCCACGGTCACCCACGAGATCCTAAGTCTCGCGCGTCTGCCAGTTCCGCCACTCTCGCACGGTGGAGAACGTCCGCGGAGCTACCCCCGTAACATATAGACGGCAAAAATAGGCACTGTTGTATAGCTTTGTACCGTTGGACCCCTGTAAGTGTCAACCCATACGACCGAGGGAACTTTATCCTACCATTCCTCATCATCACACCTCCAAAGGAGATCTCAAGATGAACCCATGACCAAACACAGCTGCATGACCGTTCGCCTGCATCCCGTCCGGATTCTGGAACGCGCTGTCGCACGTCTGCCAGCGGGGAGTACGCTGGCCTTTGTCCGTGATGCCCGCGCGTTGGATGCGCAGGAGGCTCTCCGGACCTTCGCCCGCCGCAAAACCCTGGCGCGTTGCCCAACTTGCAACTTGACCAGATATTAGGGGAACAATGCGCGACCTTGCGCCATACGGACATGAGAGGTATAGTGCCCGACTTGCGATTGAAAAGAAGGTAAAAGACCCTCTATGAGTCAGGATCAGTCAGGCCGCCGGGTTGTCGCCATCGCTCCTATGCCGCCGGAGAAATCCGCCTATGCCTTGGCGCGCTATAGTCGATCGCCGGATTCCATCGAAGACAGTATCCGATGGGTTCATGGTCACTCCTCGGAAAAGTTTTGGGAGCAGTTTTATTTCGATTACGGTCATGCATCGATCGCCGACCTCGGCCATGTCATCATCTGTTTTGAAGAGATTTCCGAGCTGGCCGCCATTCGCTTGGAGGATGAGCCGCTCTGGGACGGTCAGGCCAAATCGAGCCGCTATCAGAATTTTGCCTCGAGCCGGTGGTTTGTCCCGGGCCAGATTCGAGGGAGCGAAACTGAGGCAGTGTATGAAGGTATTCTCCGCAGCCTGTCTGAAATCTATCGATTGCTGCATGACCCCTTACTCACATACCTCTCTGAACGCGACCCACGCCCAGAATCCATGAAACCGGCCGACTATCAACGGACGATCGCGGCGCGGGCGTTCGACGTCACACGCTACCTGCTTCCGCTTGCGGCCAAGACCAATGTCGGCCAAGTCGTCAGCATCAGAACATTGGAGAAACAGATTACGCGTCTGCTATCGTCACACTTGCCGGAGCTACGAGCAATCGGTGAGGATTTGAAAGAGGCCTGCCAATGTCCGCCGGTGAATCTGTGGAGCGAGCTCTGTGGTCAGACTTCCGGCAAGAATGACCCTCTGGCGCCGACACTCGCGCGGCATGCGAGGGCGAATGCCTACCAAGAATCGGTCTACTCCGATTTGGCTCGCCATGCGAAAGACGTTTTGCGTGGAACAGGGCTGGATCAGCCCGGTGCGTGGGGTACCGTGGAGGCGGTTGATCTGATTGACCCGCATCATCCCCTCGACGAAATCGTCGCAACGCTTCTCTATCGCGTGTCGCAAGCTCCGTACCGGAAGATACTTGACGTTGTGCGAGAATGGTCTGAGAAGGAGAAACACGCGACCATCGAAGTGGCTACAAGGCAGCGTGGGCTCTACGATGACCTCATCAAAGAGTTCCGCAGCGGCTATACCTTCATCTTTGATATCCTGATGGACATCGGCGCCTGGCGTGATATGCACCGCCACCGGCGGTGCCAGCAAGTGCAACAAAACTTCACGACCATTCACGGCTATGATGTTCCCGCTCCGTTGGTTACCGCAGGTTTGGACAAGGAGTATCGGCAGGCGATGGATGCGGTGCGCCACGACATCGAATTACTCAAGAAAAAAGATCAGGAAGCGTCGCTTTATGCCATCCCGTTTGGGTTCAAGGTGCGCTGTCTGTTCAAGATGGATTATGCCGAAGCGGAATATATCGCCAAGCTCCGTTCCGGGGTAAAAGGCCACTGGTCCTATCGAACGATTGCCTGGCAACTGAAACAGCAGATCTCCAGGAGATTTCCCTTCCTCGGGGAAGGGATCCAAGCGACGCCGCCTGATGTCGAAGATGCGCTGACTCGATAGAATCCCCGCATCGCTCATGAGCACCCATCAGCAACAATGCGAAGCGGCCATCGTCGCAGGAGCTTGGGACACCTTGCTCGCCGAGTCGATGGCCTGGAGTCGAGATCCCGACGGTGCGAAGGATCCACGTCCGCTGTTTGCCCGAAATGTCGTCTACCTCCTGCAGGGCCGTTTTGCTGATGCGTGGAAAACCCATGCGCTCTGCCTTGAATCTCAGGACCACATCGCAGCGGTGGGGGATTGGGTGCAGGATCTGCTCGACCGGCACACGGAGTGTGGCTACGTTCATTTGATCAAGGGCTTGTTTCTGGCACAGTCTGGTCAATCGGAACAATCCCTGAAACCATACGCGGAAGCCGCGAAGCTGCTTCCGCAGTTGGCCTATCCACATTACTTTCAGGCCCAAGTTCACGAACGGGCCGGCCATCCGGAAATAGCGATCAAAGAGTATCGCGAAGCCGTCCGGCTCGTTCCCGATTTTGCCCCGGCACGGATGAACCTCGGCGTCGCTTATCAGGATCAAGGGCGGCTGGAAATGGCGATCAAGGAATATCGTGAGGTAATCAAGCTCACTCCGAACGATTCTGCGGCGCATTCCAACCTGGCCTGTGCGCTTGCGGAGCAGGGGAAGCTCGAACCGGCCGTGCAATCCTACAAGACTGCTTTGACACTGAATCCACAGGATGCCGAGGTCCACTTTGCTCTTGGGGGACTGCACGAAACACGCGGTCGTCTGGATCTGGCGCAAAAAAGCTATCAAGACGCGCTCAAAGCCGATCCGGACTTCGGTCCCGCCCATTCCGCTCTTGGATGGTTGGCGTTAGGCAAGCAGCGACTGCAAGAAGCAGCGGACATCTTCAACCGGGCGCTCAAGTGCAACGAAGAAGATGCGCGGGCCTATCACGGTATTGCTGAAATCTATGCGATTCGCGGCAAACGCCAGAGCGCCATGGAAAATTATTCCAAGGCGCTGAAGTACTATCGTAACCCCGAGAAGAGGAATCAGATCATGAACCAGCTATTCCAGGAAGGGCAGGTTGGGGATTAGCACGGCACTCTAACGGCACTCTATTGGACGCCTACTTAGCTGATCCTTAAGGATGAAGGCTTTGGCGACATGGTCAAAGATTGATATTCAAGATTTCGAAATCTGAAGAGCTGTTCGTCTTCTACGGGATGCCTTGGTGTTCTCTTCATATTGGGTTGGGGCAGAAAAAAAGATAAGGAGAGGGCAAGTGGGAATGTGCCGACGTTACAATTCTCTGATCGCGCCCTGCAGCACCGTGATCTGCGTGGTTGGATCCCCAGTCGCCTTCAGTTCGGTGCGGATCTGATCCTTCAGGTAGGATGAATAGCCCACACGGTCGATAAGAAGGTCGAGAAAGCGTTCGGCTGGCAGCAGACTTTGATCCTTGAGCTCTTCAACCGTGTCGTCACTCACCGGCACATAGGTACTGCCGATATGGAAGACCACATTGTAGTGACGCCCATTAGCGATCCGCTCAAACCGTAAACCTTTCACGGATTCCCTCCCTGTAAGCCGCTCATTCTAGACAAGATTTGGTTGTGAAGACAAGGGCAACCTCTCAGATTGCTCGGTGGACAGTGACCGTGATGGCCATTTAAGATCGTGACATTTTAAGGACTCGCTGTGTAGGTGATCTCTGTCGTGATGACAGCACATGAACTCATAGAAGCATGGAGCACCGGCCTTGAAGCTGAACGAGTCCGTCTGGCGGAATCGGGGCAGGAAGCTCCTATCTTGGCCTCACAAGGGCGGCTGCTTCAGACAACTGGTGGGCTCCATCTGTACGAATTTGTTCTGCCTTCCGATGTTGCGCTGTGCGGCGATCTTCCGGTGGCCGTCGTTCCACCTGATGAGGCAGAAACGACAGAGGGCATCGTGCTCCATCAGACCGGCAATAACCTCTTTGTTCAACTCGTGGATAACATTGGAAGCGAAATTCCTTCCGCCACGCTCGTTCCAGACCGGGCAGGTCTTCTCAGCACATCTGCCAGCCGTCTGAGGGAGATGCTGGCAAAACCCGACCTGTTTCACTTTGGACCCACCGAGCGACTGGCTTCGCTGCTGCAGAAGCAAGACGTCGACGCCTGGGCGGTGTCCGCCGCCTCGTCCGTCTTCACGACCATGTGGGCGGACGACCGATTCCAACGTCGTCAGAAGCTGGCGACTCTTGCGATGGAACTCATTCGCGCTAACAAGCGCATCCTCTTTCTCAGTCCGACCCACCACGAATGTGACGACGCTGTCGGGCAGGTCGCCCGAACGATTAAAGCCGGCGGCCTGAACTACAGAATGTGGACCACCCGATATGAACTCTCTATAACCACGCAAGCCAGCGGCATCGACCTTCACGAAGTGGGATTCGAAGCGCAAATGCATCAGTTCCTTGCGAAGTCACAAGCTGACAAGGCTTCCTTAAAGAGCAAATACGATCGTTTCCGAGCGCTGGTGCCGCTCCTGGCTCAAAAAGAGGCGAAACAGAAAGACTTGGATGAAGTCCGCTCGCTCGAATGGCGCCTCGTGACACA
>JAHBWT010000011.1 GCA_019636815.1 Nitrospira sp. | reverse complement strand
TCGTGAAGATCGGACAAAAAGCCGACCTTCGAGCTGAAGCCTACCCCGATCAGATATTCAAAGGAACTGTGACACGTATCGTCCAGGCCCTGAATCGTTCAACGCGCACGATGACCGTTGAAGTCGATCTACCCAACAGAGATCGCCGATTGAAAGGTGGAATGTTCGCCCGCGTCGAAGTGATGGTCGGCACACATCATCAGGCGTTGCAGATCCCCATCGATGCGGTCAGTCGCCTTGAAGACACACAATACGTGTACGTTGTCGAAGAAGGAAAAGCCAGGAGAGTGGACATTGAGATCGGCATCCGGCAAGGGAACCACGTTGAGATCACCAAGGGCCTGACAGGACATGAAGAGATCATTGTGGTCCGGTAAAGACTTGGTGCATGACGGCACGCCTGTCCAAACACGGCTTCTTCCACCGTCTCTCGATTCCGGCCCAGTGATGAAAGGGTGAGGCGAGCACCTCTCCCACCCGGATGCAGGTCTTACGGTAACCCAGACTCAGCACTCAACTGTCTTTCTATAGCGTCTGAGATATGTGGCTTACTCTACTCGCGTTACGCAATCGAATCGGCATTTTGATGCTTTCGTTGGCGATGGTCGTCTTGGGCGTGACATCGCTTCAGAGACTGCCGGTTGATCTCTTCCCGCAAATCCAGGTTCCCGTCGCGTTCGTGGGTGTCATTTATAAAGGGGCGCCTCCGCTCGACATTGAGCAGAGCGTCGTGTACCCGATCGAGAAAGCCGTCAGTTCCGCCTCCAATGTGGAGCATGTCGAGTCGTTTAGCAAGCAAGGACTCGGAGCGGTCCAGATCTGGTTCAACTGGGGCGCCAACCTCGATGCCGGCCAAATGGAGGTCATGCAACGCATCACGCAGATCCTGAACAGCCTTCCGCCAGGCATTCTGCAACCGTTTATCGTCAAGTTCGATGTCTCCAATATTCCCGTTTCGATTGTATCGGTATCGAGCGACGACCTGGACGAGCGCGCGCTCTATGATCTCGCGTATAACACCATCGCCCCACAGATCGAGCAAATCGCCGATGTGGCGGCCGCGACCGTAGAAGGAGGAAAGATCCGCCAGATCAACATCAACCTCGACCCAGCGCTCCTGAGCGCCCGCGGACTCTCGATTCTTGACGTCGTCAAATCAGTCAAAGCGGCCAACTTGATCTTACCTTCCGGCAATATCAAAGCCGGCAACCTCGACTACAACGTGTTTACGAACAACCAGTTTCGGACGGTGGAACCGATACAGGACGTCATCGTGAAGGTGAATCAGCAGGGCAACCCGGTCCGCGTGCGTGACATAGGAACCGTCACGGACGCCTCGGACATTCAAACCAACATTGTCCATACCGATGGAGCCAGATCCGTGTTTCTTCGCGTCAATAAACAACCGCTCGCCAACACAGTCGCGGTCGTCGATGCCTCACGCGACGCCTTGCCAAAGATGTTCGGCATCCCCGAAGGAGTGAAGCTCGGCATTTCGTTCGATCAGTCTCTCTACATCCGTCAATCCATCCGCAATCTGGTCGAACAGGCCATCCATGGTTCGTTGCTGGCCGCGGCCGTGATTCTCATCTTTCTACGGAACCTGACCAGCACCATGATCATTTCCGTGGCCATCCCGCTGTCCATGCTGGTGACGTTTATTGTGCTGTACTTCACGAATCAGACGCTCAATGTGTTCACACTCGGCGGGCTTGCGCTGGGAATTGGCCGGCTCGTGGATGATTCAATCGTGGAACTGGAGAACATTCAGCGCCACATCAACACCAACCCCAACCGATGGAGCGGCATTCTCGATGCCGCTCGTGAAGTGGCAATGCCGATCTTTGCCTCGACCGTGACGACGGTGGTCGTGTTTCTCCCCATGTTCTTCGTCGTCGGCATCGCGCGCTTATTATTGATCCCGTTGACAGTCACGATCGCAATCGCGCTCTTCACGTCATTCTTCGTCTCCCGCACGGTGACACCGGCACTCTGCTATAGGTTCCTCAAACCTGAACAAGAAGCACTGGAGGTGATGCCGAATTGGCTGGCGGCAATGATGGAATGGAGTCGCACCCGCTATGAATCGCTGGATCGAGGTTATGAAGACTCCTTGCAGTGGGTCCTGGAACACCGAAAAATTCTGATTGGTACCGTTCTGCTGATTTTCCTTGGATCGCTTACCTTGCTTCCTCTGATCGGAACCGAGTTCCTACCGGTTTCCGATGAGAGTCAGTTTCGGATCGTCCTGCGGGCACCGGTCGGCCAACGGGTTGAAAAGACCGAACAGCAAGTCTCGGAAATTGAACGGGTTCTGCGCGCAAATATTCCCGCCACCGAACTGGAAACCATTGTCTCCAGTACCGGCATTCTGTCCCAAGGTCGCTCGTCTCTGTTCAACCCCAATACCGGTCCTCACACCTCTTCGATTCAAGTGTACCTCGTCGAGCCCGGGAAACGTTCACGAACTCAAGTTGAGATCATGAACGATGTGCGCCCTAAGATTGCCAAACTGTTTCCCGGTGTGTCGATGTATTTTGACCCCGGGGGGCTTGTGAAGCGTGTCACGAGCTTCGGCTCCCAAAAGGCCGTTGATGTGGAAATTTATGGACATGACTTTGAAAAGGCGAGGGAGGTCGTCGCGCACGTCAAAGAAATCATGGAGCAAACTCCCGGCCTGGCTGATATTGAGCCGAGCCGGGAGGAAAACTATCCGGAAGTCAACGTGACCGTGGATCGAGAGAAAGCAGCTCTACTCGGCATCACCGCAACCGATGTGGCCAATGCGGTCCTGTTTTCATTGAATGGGAACGGCCAAACCGACCCGATTATTTATACCGACCCGCGAAGCGGCAACGAGTACTTCATCAGCGCGTGGTTAGCCGAGGAACACCGAAAGAGTCTTACCGACTTGGAGCATATCCTCCTCACCACCGACAACGGCGAACCGGTCCTTCTCAAAAACCTGGCATCGCTCAAGTTGAACGCGGGGCCGGTGAAAATCGATCGAAAGCACTTTCAGCGCGTGATTCACGTCACGGCGAATCCCATCAATCGGGCATTGGGAGATGTTGCAGAGGATCTGGAGGCGGCTTTCGCCACCCTCCAACTGCCAGCGGGGTTCAGCATCAAATTGGCCGGGCAAGTACAACAACAGCGCGAAACGTTCCAAGGACTGCAATTTGCCATGGTCTTGGCGCTCATGTTGGTCTACATGGTCATGGCCGCCCAGTTTAAGTCGCTCATCGATCCATTCATCATCATGTTTTCGGTACCGATGGGATTTCCTGGGGTTATTGTGATGCTTTTCTTGACAGATACGGCACTGTCCAGCTCATCCATGATGGGCATCATTATGATGTTGGGGATTGTGGTCTCAAACGGGGTTTTGCTGGTTGACTATACCAATGTGCTTCGTCGAAGAGGTGAATCACTTCACCGCGCCGTCGTGACCGGCGCCCGAACCAGGCTGCGACCGATCCTCATGACCTCGCTGGCCACCGTCTTCGGACTTCTTCCCATGGCGATCGGACTCGGAACCGGAGCTGAAACCAATGCGCCCTTGGCACGCGCTGTCGTCGGAGGGTTGAGTGTTTCGACCCTGCTCACGCTGTTTCTCGTCCCGACGATGTACGTGATCTTGGAAGAACGTTTTCCTAGGAGGTTTGAGGTGGAGCTCCCCGAGCAGAGATCGGCGTCACATGAAGCAGTTCCTGATCCCAAGTAGGGCGGTTACGGTTCCACAATGTTGGGAAACAAAGATTTCAGTTGCATGGCCAACCCAATGTCCCCCGTGATCTGCAAACGCCCGGACATAGCCATGGTCATACTGCTCAGCTGTCCATTGAGGATCCGAATGCAATCTTCTCCGGCCATCGACAGGGTCACGTGCGGATCGCCGTGGATTCCATCCTTTACAATGCAGGTTCCATTCTTGACCAGCAGTTGATATTGCCCGCCTTGGGTCCCTTGGAGATCAAACTGGTACACCGCATCAACATCTTCCGCGGCATCTTTATCCAATTTTTCCGGGAGGGCATCGAGCACCTCTCGTATGGTTTTCGCTTTCATGAATTGACACACTCCCTTCGGGATGACGAAAAACTTCGGGGACGGCTCATTCCGCCCCCGAAACAATTTTACTACGATTGAAATGGGTTAGTACCGGAGTGTGGCTGTTGCGACACTACGCCGGGCGCCGAAGAACTCCTTCGAAAAGGATTCGACGACTGCCGGATCATAGCCTTTGCAGCTGAAAATGTCGAGGTAGGCATAATTGGTGTCGTTGGCAAAATGCCCGCTGATCAACGAGGTGGAAATCAACTGCACCATAGAATAGCCGGCGACACGACCTTCGCCGAAATTCACGACCTGGCACTCGCCGAAGCGCTTCATCCCGATGAGTTCGCACAACTCAACGACATAGCGCTTGATAGAGTCTGCATCGCGGATGAGATCGGGATTGCAATCGTGGAGGTCGACTGCTGTACAGAGTCCCCATGCCTTGCCGCTACCCACCATGTCCTGGACGGGTCGAGCCGTAGCCAAAGAGGCGTTGGATGGTAAGATCGTGGACTCAGAACTCGGCGAGGTGCTCATAAGGAGGTCGCTACCTTTCTGTAAGAGGGTTGGGCACTTCGACTGATCGTTGCGTGAACTATACCATGTTTTTTTCGATACGCACGAAACGGTCAGGAATATTTCGGCCCTGAGCAGGAAGTTATCCACCAGCGGTTGACAAGGTCGCAATGCTCAGGAACAATATGTTCCCATGCCTACTCTTCCAGACACATCTCGGGTTGAATTGCCCGACCGCCTCTGCACCTGGTGCAAGGTTCTGATGAAGAAACGGCTCGTCGGCGGAAATCGCTTCATCCATTACACCTGTCCCAAGTGTATATTCCAGCATACAAGCCGACTGGGGCCAAAACCCTGAGTCATCGATCAGGCACCCTTTCCGAGGAGGCTATCGGGCTTCCGGGATAATCCTCGCTGATATATCGGGCGGTGGCCTAACAGGCGATCTGACGGTCGTTTGAGCTGGAGAGAATGGATCCCGGCCTTGCATGTTGGTCGGGTTTGGTTAGCGACGGGAAAAACTGCTTTGGACATGGTCGTCCATGATATGGGCCAGTCGCTCTCGATCTTCGGCGCTGATCGCCATGATTCGTGCTCCTAATTTCGGGGCGCGCACATGGACGACTTCCAACTCGCACGTCAAGGTTTTCCCGCTATCAAGCTCAATCAAGAGGTGCAGCACCTCCCCCTTCTTGGCGAACAAGCGGCTCTCGAGCCGGACCCCGGACTCGCTCACATCGATGACCTTACAAGCTGCCGAAAGCGCTCCACGCTGTAATCGGCCGGCACGGCTGACATCGACGCGCGAGTGTTTCCGTTTAAACCCCATGTGATCAAGCCTCCTGCAGCAGAAATCATACCAGGAGGTTGGACCGCGCCAAAGACATTTGGAGAAACCGCTAGAGTTTCCTGCCTACGAGAGCCCGCACTTCTTCCATTCGTCGCCGATTGACGCCAAGATCGCTGTAGCCCGTGCGGGAAGCAGAGCGAAAGTGGACGGTCTTGGTGTCGTCGTCGAAGAGAAATTCGACATCATCGACGAATCGGAGGAGCAGGGAGGTGAACTCGTAATGGAGGTAGGACTCGTCTTCTTCGACGAGTGTGGTCCGAGATAGTGAATTTATCACTGCCTTCAAGGCCTCCTTCGCCTCGGCACGAGGCCTCGTATAGCGAAGCGGCGCGATGGCATGACCTTCGTCCGTGGCAAGAGTCGACACACAGTTGGGGCTGGGAGGACAGGGAGAAAGAGTCCGCTGGCTCATGGAAACGGCACTTTACATTCTTCCACAACAGCTCGCAACCGGGTGTCTGCAAACGGTACGGTCAGCTTCCTATCCGTTCAAGAATTTGTCACCACAAAACCCTTCCACGACGGACTGTTAATACGACACCGTCGCCAGCCTCGGCTGTTCTTCCGTTCGGCTCAAAACCGTCACCGCAACCCGTCCGATGATCCGCCCATCTTCGGTCTCGACATCGACACGCCAATCGCCTGGATCAAGGCCCTGTTTAAAGCTATAGGCTCGATAGCCACCATCCCGCCCCCCTGAGATCTTGATGGGAATTCTATCCGCACGCATGAACGGTTTTGTGTCATTCGGTCGGAAGTGCCAATGGTGATAGATGGTCGTGTTGAGATCAACGGGGGCGAACACCGCCGTAAAACAATAGATCGGCTCGTCGGCCGGAAAGGTCGTGTCTGAGCGCTTCCAAAACTGATACCACCGCTTCTCGAAGGACAGCTCAAACTGGTCACCCGTTCGCTTGACCTCGTGATAGATTCCACCGAACTTGAGCGAAAGCGGCACCGGCGGGATCCAATTGAGAAAATAAAATCCGACCAGCACCGTAATGAGCGCCATAGCGGGAGCCGTCACACTGAATGTTTCCCGTGCTGACTGATCCGGTTTGTTGCGATAGACCAGTCGGACCAGATACAGCGTCACAGCCAGGCTCAAGACGGTTCCGATCAAAAAGATCGCCACATTCATAAAGCCGGTAATCACAGGTAGAAAGAAGGTAAAAAACGCGAAACAGACCACTGCGTACAAGCCGACCAATATTCGGAGATTTGACAATCGATCACGCAAAAACTCGTTGGCTACCAAGAGCACGATGAGCAGGGCAAAGAAGATCGCCGTGCCGGTGAACGTGGCGCTTTGGGAGTAGAAAATCGCGTACGCACTGAAGAGACCGCCGAGGAGGAACTGACTCGCCATGGGATAGTAAGGGCGACTCTCCCATACCCACCGCGTAAATGGAGAACCTGTGAGGAGCTGTTCGCGCTCCGGCGGAGACTCGACGCCCAATCGCCCCGTCAATACGATCAGAGCACCCAGCAGCGCCAGGTAGAGCAGCAGAACCAGATTATCCAGAAGCCGATCGATTCTCGAAAGCGTCACAGTATCGTAGCTCACGCCACAGAGAAAAAATACTGCCGGCATGAATGGCTTGGCTAGAACGGACTGGACCTTACCGAACGGGCTCATCCCCTCACTCTGCGAAATCCCGTTCGATTGTTCAATAAAAACACCGATTCGTGCGGCAGCTTCCACCGCCTCAGGAACAGGATTCTGGTGAGGCTCAACCGGCATTCCTGTCACACAAACGCGGGGAGCGGCGCATACACCACAAGATGGCCGATGACCCGTTCCAGCCATGGAGCCATGGCATCTTCCGGAAGCGGAGCTTGATTCAGGCGAGCTTCGATCTTGAACTGGCCGTTGGTTCCGACAATTCCAATGATCACCGAAGCATCATCGTATTCAGGCAACAGAGTGTGGGTCTGAAATTCACAGAGCGTGGCATACAGGGTGCCGTCAGGCTGGATCGCAGCCAGAATCTCAGGCAGATCGTCCAACGGACAGTGGACCGAACAACGATAGGCGTATCGTGCACCTGGTTCAATGGCCTGGAATTCCGCTAGGGCTGCTTCAGAAAATCCCGTGAGATAGGCCCGAACTCCTGCCGGCTCCGGGTTGAACGTCTCCGCCAACTTACTGGCCGGCACGAGGAACTCAAACGCCTCCGGGGTATTGTATTCGAACTGGCAGGGACCAAAGGCATCGGGCCACGAGCAGAAGAACGGTACTGATGCATCGGAAGGCCGCAAGACCACAGCCTTCCTCTCCACATGGGTTTCAACCGGCAAGTCCAAGACGGTAATGGCTTCGAGAAATGCCGCGCGACGCTCATCCAACCAACGCGTCCGTTGGTCGTCGCCGCGCGCCTCCCCGGGCGTAATCACCGCATGAGTCTGAAGCCGAATACGGATGAATGAGTGAGCATGCCGAAACCCGATCCAGAACATGCCACGCTGATCATGAAGCCGCAGCACTTCTCGAATCCGCCATGGATGGCTGATCGAGCAGTAGGTCCCGACATCGTGGTGGCGCTGATAGACCGTATGGTAGGCACCGGAGAGAAGGAAAAAATCACCGCGCCATCGTTCGCGGATGTGGACGAGCGTGACATCTTCCGTCGCCCAAGGATCAAGCTGATCGAACTCGTCCGGAGATCCGACCGTCCACTCCTCGACGTAGCAGATCACGTCTTGAGCGGGGACGGCCGGCTTGAGCCCGAGCGTCGCAAGCCGATCACCTACCGCAAGAGCCTGACCGAAGCTCAGTGGCGTCGTCGTTTCCCACCGCCGCTCTCGCACGGATGACTTCCTTTGCGGTGGCTCTTGGCCGAAAACGAGCGTTCAGAGGACCGTCGCCTCCTGTCCAAGGTGCCAGGGTTCACCGACAGCCCCACGCGTTCATTGCTCCCGAACTGATCGCAGTGCCTTGTCTTCAATCGTCGTGTCATTAATCAACCGCTCAATCCCATCTTTGAGCGTAACGGACAACTGTTCCTGGATGTCGTCCTCGCTAAACCAGAAAACCGTCCGACTGCGGCCTCCCTCAATGTTACGAATCGTGGTACTTTGATCCGCCTGGTTCTTAGCCACCACTTTAAATCGGCTCCTGGTGTCGATCACCGTGGAAAAGACGCGGCTCTTCGCACTCGCGGAGAAATCCGCCACCTGACCGCTGATGACGATATCCGCGTCCGCCACAGATCCGGCGGAAGCCACGCGCACATCCCATACCCGATCTCGCCACCCACGGGTTCGTAGTCGATCAGCGAGTCGCTGAGTGATTACACTTGCAAGCCGATCACCGGGCACATTGAAATACGTGGTTCCTCCCCAGAGGTGAGTGCGCAGACCCACACGGCTTTTGTCCGCCCGTCGATCGTCAAACGGTTCAATGACGATTTTAACCGGCTCGATATCGGTCATCTGCACCATCGGCGGCTTCTCACGCAAGTCCAGTGCACGGACCGTTCCGGTTCCTCTACAACCGGCCAGCATGGTCACCGCCAAGATAGCACAACCTAGAATCCGCAAAAGCGATGGCTTCACAGGCTCCTCCCTGTCAAAGGTCAACGATCATGGATGCTTAGTCTACCCAAGTTGGAGTTCGGAGACAATCGTCATGGAACGCCTACGGGATGACGATGGGGAGCATCGAGCGAAACGTGCCGCACGCCAGCTGGGCCAACTGCCCGGCCTGGATACTCGAATCGTCAAATGGCACACAATGCACAACTTTCATAAACGACCGTTCCGCAAGCACGGCCGCGATCCGGGCCTTGCGGTCATGGGTAATCGGCAGCGTATAACCCTCACCGCGATTCCACTCCCACAACGACGGCGCTAGCGACAGTTCCAAGGCACGTCCCGCGACCTGGTGAAACCTGCCGAGGAGCTGTCGCTTGTACTGTGAAATTCCAGCTCCTTCCAACAGCAACGCGCAGGTGACATGATGTCCCCACCAGACGAGCGTTCGAAAGGTGAACTTGTCTACGCCGGCGAAGTGTTTGGGATAATCCAGGTACTGATAAGGACAGTCCCCCAGATGCTCGCCCTTCACCAGCTGATGGAGCGTTGGATCGAAGCCCGGAGGGGTGTTAAGCGACAGGCCTGTGAGTTCCTGCTTCAAGGCATCGTGCGTCGTTTCAAGCTGGGCTCGTATTTTTGTCGTGATTGCAGCTTTTTTCCGAAAGAGCTGAGCATCGGACAGCAGCGCGGTCTCTTCATCGGTGAGCAGTAGAGGATGAGACACCATGATAGAGATGTGAAGGGATGATGCTCCCTTCCCTCAGCTCCTGCTTATTTCTGCCGTGTTTCAAATGTCGCGACCGACAAGTCATACAGTCGTCGGCAGTCCGCACAGCGCAGCCGAACCAGATCCTGAAAGACGTCCATCTCACGAAGGGAAAGCGATGCCGGGTGCCTCGAGACACAGGCTTTGAGGAATTCCTCCCCAGGCGGCATGTCTCGAAGGATATCTTCTTCGGACATGCGTTGCGCCGAGGGCTCGTTCGAAATAATCGTGTTCGTCGTGAGGTAATGAACCGATTTGCATGAACTGCAGGAGAGAACCACTGCGTGCTCATCTGTCATTCGCTTAACGGCCAAGCACAAAGGATGCACCGACCAGCACTGTTGAAGAAAGGCTCCGCTGCGAATGACCTGCGCCATGATCATCCTCTAGGAACAGTCACGCAATCTACGCTGTCGTCAGCTACGATCCGCTGATCAACGATTGAGTTGAGGGAGAAGCGAGCCCGTCACATGCAAGCGCACAGGAATCGGGACGTCGAACCGGAATTCATGACGCGGCGGCCACCGGAGGCTCATCCTTCGTCGGAGTGGGCGAAGCCACCCCTTCCTGAACCGAACGGCAGGTTTTGCACACCCGAGGCCGTGCCTTTAAGAAGGAGACCTTTCCGCTCGCAAGGCAACTGTAATGAACGAACTCGTCACAGATGGTACATCGGGACCAACCTCCACGAAACATCGTCTTGTCCCGATAGAGATCCTCTCGGCAAACTCTACAGAGGCGGGGCTCAACCCCGAGCAGCATCGGCTCCCATTCACCACCGGCTTTTCGAATACTCATAGCGGAGGGAGTATAGCGGCACGCCCGGCGAAAAAACAAGCAAAGGGGAGGCTCTACGTGGCCTTGCCGCGTGAAATCCAGTAGCCTGGTTTTCGTTTCAGATGCATCACAGTCGCAACAAAGATAGTTTGCCCTTCAACGGCGTAGATCAGGCCATAAGGAAACCGCTGGAGGAGATAGCGCCGAAACCGTGGAACCCGGGAAGACATCGGGCGTTCTCCTTCACTCCCGTGTGAAGAACGCGAAGTACATCATCAGCGCAGACCATAGACAATAGACTGCGATCGACAGCCAGAACACAACCGGCTGGGTGGCGCGGGAATAAGGCCCGCCTTTGCAGTACACATGGCCTCTGGCAAGGCCCAAGACAGCCGCAACGACCGTGGCAATACCTATCATTACAAGCACCGCTTTCAGGGCCATGCCGGTTCTCCCGAAGAGGTGAGCGCGTCACTCCAGACCGACGATTTCCACGCCGGACGAGGTTTTGTGCAACGTGATGTGCAGATCCTCGTCCGATCCTTTCTCCACGGCGAGGTCTTGTGCGACATAGAGTTCCTCAAGGCCCAGGCCCGTCGAGTAAGAACGTCCGCCTCTGCATGTGACGGCGATGTCGCCGGTTGCGACCTGCTTTCCGCCCCTGTAGGGAGAAATTACCAACCGATAGCCCGCCCGTTTCGGACACTCATCGGGCCAACGGTCGGGGCGCAGAGAAACCGTCACCGAGTCGTGCGTGGAGAGTTTCAACTCGGAAACTGCAGCATGGAGGCGGTACCGAATTCGAGTGGCGACGTCGCTCAAGACGTATTCGCAGCCAGCGAGCAAGGTGGCCAATGCGACCAGCCAGACCAGGCTATGATAGAACGAAAGGGAGAAGGCGCCGGCTCTTGGCACAGCGACCGGCTGCGAGCGCGGAGCGGAAATGAGGCCGGGAATCATGCTGAGATGTGGTCGCTCCTCTTTCCTATTCAAACACTTCCCGCACGATGCCCTGTACATCGTAGCGAATACGGATCTCCTTCTTGACCCAGTCGTGCTTTCTGGCCGCAGGGTCCAGCGTATCGGCTGTTTGCCCTACCGGCTTCGTCGTCGTGACGGTAGTACCGAAGGGTCCGGGCTGGATCGTGGGAATTTCGACGGCGGGAGGCGGCTGTTTGGAAGCCGTCGGCCGGTAAATGACAAGGGTCCCATCCTGGAACGTTTGTACAAGATCGGGTTCCCCGTAGCGGGCCACAATGTCGGCTTCGGTAGTCGTGCCGATTTGAATCCACTCGGTCTGGTCGGACAGGGTCGCGCAGGCGGCAATGAGCCCGCAGATTACCGTCCAGGATGCAAGCAGGCGGATCAATCGTCTATCCGAGATGGCCATGACGATCTCCCTTCTTGATCTTGCCCACGTCCATTGGAAAGAAAGATGCGGCGGTCGTCGCGGTCAGATCTTACCATAGGCGCATGCCGGGTCCGGCTCATGGAGCGACTTTTTTCAACTAGTGGGATAGGCACCTCCTTACGGACCTTGAAAAGCGTCAAGGCCTGCTCGTTTCTCATCGCCGTGGGACTTCGTAGTGTAATTCGGCGAATCCGGGGCCGACCGCTCTCGCTGAGAGCAAGCGGAGCGGTGGGCTTGTAATGGCTCTCGGCAACAGCGGCTTTCCGGCTCCCAAGGTTACCGACCCAACCTGCACAAACAACTCGTCGAGCAGGCCGTGATCGTAGAACTGGCCCGCGAGTCCCCCGCCACCGACAATCCAGACATTCTTGCCACCGGCCGCTGCAGCCATCTCCTCATGCACAGGCCGGACATCACCTCGAACGAAGCGAATGTCGGCGTCCGACACCGTGGCCAGTACGCGGGAACTGAACACCCAGACCGGCTGTTCGTACGGCCATGGCTGTGGCCGGTTGGCTTCTGGTCCCACTACATGCCGCAACATCCATTCATAGGTGACGGAGCCCATGGCGAGGGCGCCGACGTGGCGGATGAAGGCCGGATAGCTCGTGGTCCCGATATCGCCGAGCGGAAAGAGCCACTCCAGCGAATCCTCGGTCGTGGCGATAAACCCGTCAAGACTGGTGGCTGTGTAGTACTGGGTCTTCATGAGCGCGAATTTTCCGGTGGTCTAACTAGAGACGTATACTGCAGACTACCTATGCAACATATGCAGGCAGCATCACAATTCGTTGACGAGCAGAGCTGCGGCGAGTGTATGCTCGTACCCCAAGCAGGTCAATCCGAAGGAAGGCAATGGGAGTGGAAAGGTACATGACCTAAAAACATCCCTCATCGAGCGTGATAATCGCTCCCTGTTGGAGGACTGTCTTGTATCGCTGTAGAGCCTGCACAATATCCGTGGCTCTACCGTCTCCATAGGTTCACGCTAAATATATCGTGATTCGGTGTCCGCCGAATAGACCGGTTCTCTTACTCCCGTTTGACTCCCCTCACATCGTTTGTTACTCTCCGCCCGGGCTGGCCTCTCCGACGCAAGCAGGTGTTCATGAGCATTACCGACTATCTGGAACAAAAACGACTCGACGTGGATCGGTTTCTCGATTTTGCGGCTCCGCCGGCCGCCGCGCCGCCGACGACACTGCATGAGAGTCTGCGGTACAGCCTGATGGCGGGCGGGAAACGGGTTCGGCCGATTCTGACGATCGCGGCGGCGGAGGCACTGGGCCATACACCGCCCGGCCTCATGGCGGTCGCCTGCTCGCTGGAACTCATCCATACCTATTCGCTGATCCACGACGACCTGCCGTCGATGGACAACGACGACTTTCGCCGTGGGAAACCGACGAATCACAAAGTGTACGGCGAAGCGATGGCGATCCTCACCGGCGACGCGCTGTTGACGATGGCCTTCGACCTGATCAGCAGACCGGATCTCATGAAGGACTGCGATCCGGTGCGGCAGGTCCGAATCATTCAAGAATTGGCCTTTGGCTCGGGCGCTAGGGGCATGGTGGGTGGCCAGGTCTTCGACATCCAAGCGGAAAACAAAGACATCGATCTCCCTGCTCTTCAGAATATCCACAAGCACAAGACCGGCATGCTCATTCGTGCCGCCGTGCGAATGGGCGCGATTGCAGCCGGGGCGAGCGACCGCCAGCTCGACGATATGACCGGCTACGCCGAGGACATTGGCCTCGCCTTTCAGATCGCCGACGATGTGCTGAACGTGACGGGAACGCGAGAAGAGCTTGGCAAGAACCCCAACACCGACGCCGAGCGTGGGAAGAAGACCTACCCGACGTTCTATGGTGTGGACGGAGCTAAACAATTGGCTGATGACTGTGTCACCCGTGCCATCAGCCGTCTCGCCTCCTTTGGCCCTTCCGCCGATCACTTGCGGGAGATCGCGCGATACATTACCTCCAGAAAGAACTAGTTCTGAGTGCTGAGACATGAGTGCTGAGTTCCGGAATAAAGTTTTCCATCTCTCCCTTTTCACTCAAGTACTCAGTGTTCAGTACTCCCTCTTTATCCACTCAGCACCCACCACCCAGCACTTCTCATGAAAGCCCTCGTAACCGGAGCAACCGGATTTGTCGGCGCCGCGGTGGTTCGTGCCCTGCTCAATACCGGAGTGGAAGTCCGCGTGATTGCCCGCCCCGGAAGCGATGCGACCAATCTCCGGTCGTTGAACGTCGACAAGGTCCTCGGCGATCTCCGCGATAAAGAATCCCTGCGCGAGGCCCTCACCGGTTGCCGCCACCTCTACCACGTTGCCGCACACTATGTTCTGTGGGCTCAAGATCCATCGATCTTTTATGACATTAATGTGGTCGGCACCAGAAATCTATTGGAAGCCGCGCGCGAGGTCGGGGTCGAACGCACGGTCTATTGTAGTACCATCGGCGCGATCGGTTTACCTCCAGGTGGCGGACTTGGAACGGAGGAGACACCGGTGTCCCTTGAACAGATGGCCGGCCACTATAAACGCTCTAAGTATCTCGCCGAACTGGAAGTGCACAAACTTGCAAAGGAAGGACTGCCCGTCGTCATCGTCAACCCCAGCGCGCCGGTCGGCGAGGGGGACGTGAAGCCGACCCCGACCGGTCAAGTCATCGTGGACTTCATGAAAGGCCGGATGCCGGCGTACATTGAAACCGGGATGAACATCATCGACGTGGACGATGTCGCCACCGGCCATCTGCTTGCGATGGAGAAGGGCGGCCAGGGTGAACGATATATTCTGGGATCCAAGAACCTCTTGCTCCGCGAGGTGTTTGAAATCCTCGGCAAGTTGACCGGTCTGAAAGCCCCGGCCTTGAAATTGCCGAGAGGCGCGGTGCTCCCGCTTGCCTATCTCAATCACTGGATTGCCAATCTGACCGGCCGGCCACCGAGAATTCCGCTGGAAGGGGTGAAGATGGCCAAGTACAAGATGCACTACGATTGCCGCAAGGCTGTTCGAGAACTCGGCCTTCCGCAAAATCCGCCTGAAATCGCGCTGGAAAAGGCGGTACGGTGGTTCAAGACTCACGGGTACGCCTAACAGCGAGTGTATAAACACTGTTCATGGAAACTGTCATACTTTTTCTCAAGACGATCGCCCTTCGACCCTATGTGTTTATTTTTCTTGCCGCGTTCCTTTTCTCTGCCATCAAGCTGATCGGCTGGCCCAGAACGTGGCGGTTCTGGCTCATCACTTGGCTCACGGCATTCATCTGCGAGTTTTCCTCCACGAGAACCGGTATCCCCTTCGGCTGGTACTTTTACAACGGTTCGACGGTCGGCCAAGAACTCTACTTTTTTGATGTGCCGTTCATGGATTCCATCTCGTTCAGCTTCCTGCTCTTCGCCGCCTACTCCGTAGCCCTCGGGCTCCTGCTTCCAGTTGAGCCGCCCTCGACAGGTGCCGAGACCTTTCCAAGGTCTTTACGGTTCGACCTGAATACTCGTACCGGTTGGACAGTCTACGGACTGACCGCGTTTCTGTTTGCCTTTATCGATATGGTAATCGATCCGGTAGCTCTGCGCGGCGACCGTTGGTTCTTGGGCAAGATCTACTACTATCCGGATCCGGGCTGGCACTTCGGTGTTCCAGTGGTCAACTATGTCGGCTGGGCCGTGGTGGGGCTCATTGCACTCGCCATATATTTCTTGCTGGACCGCCGCCTCGCTCCCCTCTCGCTTGCACAACCGATCACCCAGCGACTCTTGCTCGGAATCGGGCTCTACTACGGGGTCTTGGCCTTCAACCTCGGCGTCACGTTCTGGATCGGTGAGTTGTTCATGGGGCTAAGCGGCCTGCTGATACACTTGCCCGTCTTCATCTTGCTCATCGTTCGCCTCTTTGACTTTCGACGATTCCACCCGACCACCCGTGGGAGTGGTATTCGCCCTGAAGAATTTGTATAGTGGAGCAAGGATGTTGTTGAGGTCTCCTGCACAGGAGTGACCCGCTTCGAATCGCCGTCACGGCGAGGATTTTCTGCTTCAGCGGATGAGGACATGTTTCTGAGCGTCGATCGGCTGACACCATCCAGCGTGGGCGTGCTCGTCATAGCAAGCTCGTTCACGGTCGGCTCGATCCAGGCAGCGGATCTACTGCACGTACTCGGCACCGTGACAGCCATCGACGCCACTCATGTGGAAGTCAAGACGGCGAAGGGATCGGTCGTCTCTGTCCTGCTCAACAAGCAGGTACAATTTAAGAATAAGATCAACGCCAAATCGGTCGCTCCACCCGAAATAGGCGATCGTGTCATCATTGAGGCGACAAGAGACAAACAGAAGATGACGGCAACAATCATTCATTACTCACCGATGAAAAACGCTTCTATCCCCCGGTAACCGATGCCTGGCATTCGCTTTTCTCGCGTGGTCCACGAATCTCCATTCCATGGTGGAATGCGCCACGCCCTCATGCGCGTGTTCATCACTGGTATTGCGGTGTTCCTTGCAATCGCGATGGTCCCAGGATTAGAGGCAGACAGCCTCACGGCCGGTGTGGCGGCCGTTTTGGTCCTCACGTTCTTGAATGTGATCCTTCGTCCAGTTCTCTTTCTTCTCACCTTGCCATTGATTGTCTTTACTCTTGGACTCTTCCTCGTGGTTTTGAACGCGCTGTTGTTGGAACTCACGGCGTTTTTGGTGAAAGGGTTCACGGTTTCCGGATTCTGGTCGGCTGTCGGGGGCGCACTGGTGATCAGCCTGGTGACGACTGTCCTGAACAGTTGGACTGTCGACCGTCATGTCCATCTGGAAGCCCACGAGGAACACCGCCGTCCTCCCAAAATCATCAATCCGGATTGAATTCCACCGATGATCCAGGTGCGACAGGACGAGCGAGGCCTCTTTTTCAACGGCACTAATGGAAGAGTGCCCTCCAGTTGTGCCAAATTGTCGGCAGTATCGTAGGGACTGGGCAGCAAGGAGACGATTCTGTGGTCCGCAGATTCAGTTATTTCCTTCTTGCTGCGGCGCTGGGTGGCCTCTTCGTCCAGATTGCGTGGGCTGACGAACGCCTCGCACCAAAAAGTTTATGGCACACCATCTTGACTCCTCCCCCTGCCGGCCAACCATCGATGCCGCGGAAGCCCTGGATGCTCCGCGATCGGAAAATTGAGCTCGATCTTCCTCTCCTTCAAGTTTTAAAAGATGCGGGCGCCAGACCTCTTCCCAGAATCACCATTGAACTGTTCGACAATGCCAACCCTGAACTCGATGTCTCCTCGACAGTCTCCCGCATCAACGACACTTCTGTCATCCGCGGGACCTTCAAGCCTCCCGTCGAAGGCGATTTCACATTTCTGATCACCGGCAATCTCCTGATTGGAACTATCCAGATAGGCGACCGACTCTATAAGACCGATCACATTGGCAATGGTCGACTGCGGCTGGTTGAACTCGATCCTGATAAAATGCCGCCGGATTGATGCTCATGGCGATGCCAACAAGAGAAGAATGTCGTCAGCTCGCATTGGCTCAGCCTCAGAAGTCACGTCTTTGGTAAAATTCGGCCCCATAAGCCCACGCGATGCTCTCGGTCTCTGGAGTAGCTATTCACGAACGTTCCGGCTACAATGCCTTCGCTACACACACTTGAACGTATGACCACGTCGTCTGCTCAAGCCAAACCGGCACCGGAGACCCACCTTCAACGGACGTTGAATGTTGCGCTGAACGATATCGGCTCCGATTCAGTCCTGGCGGCGATCTTCCATCAAGAGAGCGGCCCCCTCGTCGAACATGCGTCGCGCGGCTTTACCCCGAGGGATGTTCAAGCTATTCTCCGCACCCTCTCGAATCATCGGGCTTCTGTCTTGGCGACGACCGGCCCGGATCCAGAAGGTGGTCGTACCATTCGCCTCCGATTGATTACCCCTGGAGCCAAGTCTTTGCTCGCTGTTCCACTTCGTCACTTCAATCGTGTCTACGGGTGCCTGGTCATCGGGCGAAAAGAAGGTGCGGCATACTCCAAAAAGGAGAAGTCGCAGCTCGAACACATGTGCGAAGGCATGACCAAAGCGTTGGACCGCGAGGGCCTCTTTAATACCAATGTGGTGTTGAGCCGTTCTTATGTCTCTCAGGAACCCAGTGCTCCACAGCCAGCCGGTGCGGAACTTTACCCACCTGTCACCAAACACTCCTCCCCCGAACTCCAGGGGAAAATCGAAGCGGTCTTGGCCGAAGCCCATCAATATGTCGCCTATGATCGCGCGTGGGCCTGCTACTACGATCCATTGGCGGGAAACGTCGAGGTGTTGGGCCTCGTCGGTGACCTGAAAGGCGAACAAAAAGACGCGAAGAAGGAATTGAAGCCCGGTCAGCGCCTCACCCTGGATAGCTCAGCCGCAGGATGGGCAGTGCGCCATCGCAAGCCGCGCGTGGATCACGATCTGGCCTCTACGCAAGGGCGTTTCGTCGATCACAAGCATCTCTTCAGAGACCGGTTTCAGTCCTCGCTCGTCATTCCCTTCTTCGTCAAGGGGCAGGTCGGTGGAACCATTACGCTGGGGGCTAAGGATTCCGACCGATATCAAACCACCGATGCTCGCACACTGGAACCCGTCATTCTAAAATTTGCGGAGCTGCTTCAAGCGCCTGCGCCACAGACTGCCATCCCTCCCATGGCGGCCGATCCTGGAATTTCGGGTCTCCAACCCTTGTCGACCGATCCTTCCGAGCCCGTCATTCGAAAGCAGGAACGCCAGGCAGCAATCAGCGAATTCAGCGCCTTTTTAGCGACAGAAATCCGGGAACCACTGGCCTCTATCCGATCGCAGCTGGAAGAAGTGACCGGCGAAGGGATTCTTGACTTCGATCCCCAGACGCGTGTCGAAAATGCCATGCGTGACCTGATCCGGATCGAAGCGATTCTCAACGAAATCCTCGATTTCGCCAAGCCCCTCGAACTCCACCGCCATCTCTGCCGAATCCCGGAAGTACTCGAGAGCGCGCTTGTCGTCGTGGGAACCGATCTTGAGGCGACCCGCATTCAGGTCACCAAAGACTATGCCAATGTCATCGCGCCGGTGAGAGGCGATGAGGCCAAGCTCCAACAGACGTTTTTGAGCATTTTCCGGAACGCATCCGAGGCGATGTCTCCCGGTGGCCATCTTCATATCCAGGTCACGCAACACCGTGTCGGGCGCGGACTGGAGGTTCAGATTCTCATTAAAAACGACGGCGTTCCCATCCCACCCGAACTTGTCGACAAAGTCTTCGAGCCTTTTTTCACCACCAAGCGTTCGGGTATTGGACTCGGTCTCTCCAGCGTCAAGAAAATCATCGAAGAACACGGTGGAACAATCGCGATCAGCAGCGCCGTCGGGGAAGGCACGACGGTCACCATTCATCTTCCAGGGGTCAGCCGGGGACCGGCATTTCGACATCGCGGACGTGGTCGACGTCACCCTCGACGGCCGACCTGACGAACCGGATTTCATCGAGCGTAGTGACCATCGCCCCCCAAGTCTGTTTGACAGAAGTATCGTCCATCGCTATGATTCTCCCCGCGTGTGCCACTCGGGATGCACGATGGTCATATATCCTTCTTTTTCTTAAGGGAGAACAGGCATGAAACTTCTTACCGGTGCGGTTGCGACAGCCTCCTCGATCCTGCTTGCGTGCTCCATCGCGTCGGCGAACCCGGCGCTCCTCCCCAAACATGAGGGTTACCCGATGAAGAACACGGGCAGTCCGGTCACCGGCCAGCCGACCGCGAACGATCCCGGCCAACCGAATGCCGGGGGAGAAACCTCTCTGTTGAAGGCCGCAGGGTTTGACGATCACCACAGCAAACAAGAGCTCGTGAAGACGGACAATGCACGGATCACCAAAGAGCAGGGTGCCGGTCGGCTTCCAAACGTAGAGGGGCCGGACATCAAGATTGCTCCACCGGTGACCTCCGCCACCAAGATCACCGGCGATCGTACGATCGACTAATCTCTCATCGATCCACAGGGGATGCCTTGAGATCCAAGGTGTCCCCTGTTTTAGCTTTCAGAATTCGTTACGTCGGAGAAACTCCTCACGCCTTCTTAGCTCGTTTCAATCAACCTAAACCGCCACGGCTTCTTCGCCCACTCTCCGGCATAGTCCACGCCGATCCTTGGAAACGTGCCGACCTGCCTGAGTGCCACTCTCTTGCCACGATCTTCGAACCAGAGAGATCGCCCGTTCGTCATATCAAGTCGATGCAATGACCGATCGATCTCCAGCTCGCGGCAAAGCTTCCCTGGCCCATCAATCAACTCGCCATCGACTTCAATTGCTCGAATCAATACCGCCGCCGGAAATTCAGGTCGCTCCGTTACCACATTCAACATGTGGTACATACCATAGATCAGGTAGACATAGGACATCCCAGGAGGACCAAAAAGGACTTCCGTTCTTCCCGTCCGACCTTTCGAGGCATGACAGGCTTTGTCCTCGGGGCCAATGTAAGCTTCCACCTCGACGATTTTTCCCACAGCTGTTCCTCTCCCGTTCTCACGAACCAGATACTTCCCGATAAGAGAGCGAGCCACTGTTAACGTGGGACGATCGAAAAACCATCTTGAGAGAATTTCACGAGCCATTCCGGTTTTTCTGTCCCCTACGATATCCGCCGCACACAGATCGAGCGACTTGTAACAAAACCAATCATCCTTTAAGCACCAGGATATCAGTCCAGAGATGCTTTTCGAGGTTACATTACATCTGAGTCGATCAAGATTGGACTAGGCGCATAACTTACTCAATAATTAATTGATCAGGCTCTTTTTCGACCATGAATATGGCGTGGCGGGACGGAAGAAGATGCTCATCGGAGGCATGATCAAGGAATGAGAGCAAGTCGCCATAGAAACCTTCGACATTGAACAGCTCGCAATTCGTTTCACCGGCGTACCTTTCTCCGAGAAGACGGGCGGGTACGCGCATGACGCCGATGCGACTCTGACATAACGGACCCGGAACCATTCCCGCCCAACATACATCCTGGGAGAAGATAGTTAACGACATAGTCCTGCACGGCCGCATCGAGCGGCGTCGGAGAACGGGCGTAGCCCGTGGCGCGCAACTTTCCGATATCGGCCCTGGTGAAGTATTGATAGCTCGCCCGCAAATCCGTCGGCATATCGATAAACTCGATGACCGGCTCCCGTCCCAACGCCCGACAGACGGAAGAGGCCAGGTCAAGCCAGGTATGGGCGATGCCCGATCCGATGTTAAAGAGACCCGTCGCTTTGGTATGGGCAGCAAGATGGAGCGTCATATCGACGGCGTCTTTGACATAGAGAAAGTCCCGTTGCTGCTCCCCGTCCCTGTACTCTGCACGATAGCTCTTGAACAGCTTGATCTTGTTCGTCGTCTGCACTTGCAATGCGGCTTTGTGCACCATGCTGCGCATGTCGCCTTTATGGTCTTCGTTCGGGCCAAAGACATTGAAGTACTTCAACCCGATGATTCGGTCCAGAAGCCCATGTCGCCAGGCATACCGATCGAAGAGATGTTTCGAAAACCCATACGCATTCAAAGGTCGCAGTTTGTCGAGGTCCTCGTCGTCACTCATGCTCACCGCTCCGTCGCCGTAGGTGGCTGCGGAGGAAGCATAGAGGAACCGGGATTTTGACTTGACCGCCCAGTGACTGAGAGTTTTCGTGAACTCAAAGTTGTTGTGAATGAGGTAGGACGCATCACGCTCGGTGGTCGAGGAGCAGGCACCGAAGTGCAAGACTGCCTGGAACGTTCCGAGCGAATTGTTGGACAGGCGAGGAAGCAACTGGTCGGCTTCGAGATAGTCACGAAACCGGAGCGGGTCCAAGTGTCGCCATTTGTCGGTGTGTCGCAACCGATCCACAACGACGATGTCGTCACAGCCTCGCTGATTCAACCCCCAAATAACGGCGCTTCCGATGAAACCCGCACCGCCCGTGACGAGCACTCGCCAATCGTGTATGGGCCGCATGAATTTACCAGCCGAGGACATACGCGAAGATCAGCGGCGCAACGATCGTGGCGTCGGATTCGATGACGAATTTCGGCGTATCCACGCCTAATTTCCCCCACGTAATCTTTTCGTTCGGGACCGCTCCGGAATACGACCCGTAACTGGTGGTGGAATCGCTGATTTGACAAAAATATCCCCAGAAAGGAACCTGCTCCTTTCGAAGATCCTGACTCAGCATGGGCACCACGCAGATCGGAAAATCACCGGCGATCCCGCCTCCGATCTGAAAAAATCCGAGTGAACTCGCGTCCGTCACCTTCGGATACCATTCGGCCAGGCGCATCATATATTCGACTCCGGTTCGCACCGCATGAACGTTCTTGATCGTTCCGGTCAGGCAGTGCGCCGCATACATATTCCCCAGCGTGGAATCTTCCCATCCGGGAACGAACAGCGGGAGGTCCCGTTCCGCCGCTGCGAACATCCAACTGTCGCTGGGATCAATTTGGTAGTATTCCTTCAGCCTCCCATCGCGGAGAAGTCGATACAGAAACTCGTGAGGGAACGCCGGCATGTTGTCGCGGTCGGCCGCTATCCATTCCGATGCGACCGCGGCCTCGATACGGCGCATCGCCTCGGCTTCGGGAATGCACGTGTCGGTCACACGATTCAAGTGCCGGTCCAGCAAAGCCCGCTCATCCTGCGCGGTCAATTCGCGATACGACGGAATGCGCACATAATGTTTTTGCGCCACGAGGTTATACAGGTCTTCCTCAAGATTCGCGCCCGTGCAGCAAATGGCATGAACTTTGTCTTTGCGAATCATCTCCGCCAATGACAGACCCAGCTCGCCTGTGCTCATCGCGCCACCCAGAGTCACCAGCATTTTCCCGCCTCTGTCCAAGTGAGCCCTGTAGGCGTGCGCCGCATCTTTCATCGCCGCGGCGTTGAAATGTCGATAATGATGGTCAATGAATTGCGAAATGGAGGTCGGTTTCATTTGAAGATTCCCTTCTCGCTTGAAGCGCTATGTCATGGATCATACTCTACCCCGATTCAGACCAGCGCATCTTACCTCTCGGACAACGACCGTTCAACCACTCTCCTTAAAAGTACCACGCCAACCCGCCCATAAAGGTTCGCGGATTGCCCGGCACGAAGTGAATATCCTCGACTCCCGTCGCTTCATTACGGAGCCGCGATTCGAACGCGAAGATGGCCTGTTCCCATTGGGTGTTCAATAGATTTTGCACGAACAGAAACGCTTCCAGACGTCCATGCGGCAATTTGACCGGTATGCGATACCGCTCCGAGAGATCGAAGGTGACCCACGAAGGCGACTTGATGCTCCGATCCTCGATGAGTGGCCGAACGCCAAGATACGTGACTTGCAATTGAGACGTCAGCCCTTCGGGCCACTTGAGGATTGCCGCACCGTAGGCCGTGTACTCGGGCGCCAGCGGGATGGCATCTCCGTTGTGGAATTCCGCGTGGGTCCAAGTGAAGCTGCCGTTGACATAAAGAGGCCCCCACACTTGCCCTCGAGCGGCCACTTCCACCCCCTGGCGCCTGGTCGCTCCGCGAATCTCCGTCGTCCCTTCGTCGCCGACAAAGAGGAGTTCCGACTTGAGGTCCAATCGCCACAGCGTCGCGATCAACTCGAGGTTCTGCGGTCCCCATGGCCTGGAGCGGACCCCCACCTCATAGCTTCTCGCTCTCGCAAGCGGGGAGGCCCCGATCGTCACGGCCGATCTGGCATCATTGCTATGAAAGCCTTCCCCGTAATTGATGAAAAATTCCGTCCTCGCCCATGGTCCGAGAATCATACTCATCTTCGGGAGAACAATGCCGGAACCCTTCCGTCCGACCGGTTGTTCCGGACAGGTGGCACAACGGTTACTCACGTCAAACGTGAAAAATTCTCCGCGGACCCCTCCCGAAAACCTGACCCATGGCAGCGGCTGGACTTCCGCCTTGACAAACGGGGAATAGGACACGGTGACGGAATCGCTATCGATCGTGGTACCGGCCGGAATCCGCAGTGTCTGCGCCCCCAATTTCGTATGAACGTCGTCCACTCTCGTCTGAAACCCCACGGTTCCGATCGCCGGCATGCCCAGAATTGTTCCCCGCTGCTTGTACCCGATATCGCCGCCATAAACGACACGGCGATCGAACTGGGCGAAGCCGTCGCCATTGACGGGGTCGTTGAGGAAAAACGTAAAATCCGTGAAGAGATCCAACCGGTAATATTGACCATACGCATTGGCAAACAACTGGCCGCCCGTCGTCGTGTCGTAGTGATAGTTTGCGTGGCCTGTCGTTCGGAGTGTGTTTCCCCCTTCATACGGATTCACCGCGCCGAAACGGTCCAGAAGGCCCGTACTCACGGCACGGAAAGGGATCTCACCGGAGCCGTCCCATCTGGAATGGAGAAAGGTCGCCTTCAGGCTCAGTTCGTCCCGTCCGGTCAGATTCGTCGTCACCTTCCCCAGCAGATTGGTCCGATGATATTGATTGTTGTCGAGGTACGGTCCGTTCGTGTAGAACCCTTCAGCGGCAAACAGCGTGCGCACTCGTTCTTTGGTCGGAGAGAACATGAGCAGGTATCTCTGCGTGCTAAATTCCCCGCCCATCCCCTGAATGACTCCTTCTTTGACCACGTCGCGCGTCCGAAAGTTCACCGCTCCCGCTGTGACGAAATCTCCATACTCCGGCAAATACGAACCCTTGTGAACATCCACCCCTTCAATCGTCTCCGGGATAATGAAATTGAGATCCGTATAGCCTTGCCCATGCGCATGGGCTCGCAGGTTGATCGGCATCCCGTCGAGGAAGAAGCCGACGTCCGTCCCATGGTCCGCGTCGAATCCTCGGAGGAAGTATTGATCGGCCTTCCCCGCGCCCCCTGAATGTTCAACGGCCAGGAAGCCTGGAATCAGGCGAAGGACTTGGGCGGGCCTGCCTTGAGGCTGCAGTACGATTTCGTCATCCGGAATGAATTGTTGAGAGGACGCGGCAACTGGACGTTCACCCTCCACGGCAACCTCCGGAACCTCCAGTACCGGCTCATCCGGATCGTGTGCCCGCGCGAGTTCATTTCCGGTTATGCCGACCACCACGGCCGTTAAGAAAACTATAAGACGCCGCATGCGCCCACCCCTTTGGTCGAAAGTATGGACGGATGAGACGTCCACGATGGTCATTCGGCAGTCGACTCATCGACCGGCGTAGACCCTCGTGGTCTCGCAACTCTGAACGGATGGGAATGCTGTTATGCTTGGCAGGTTGTTCGTACAGCGACACGAACGCGTGCGAGGCACTCGTTAATCAACGTATCCATTGTGTGCCCATCGGTTCCCACAATTTCTACATGAGCTCGGTTCAGCGGCAGCAGGACCTTCTTGGCCTTTGCCTCAAGAATCGTTTTGACGAGATCCGGAGTGACTTCGCCTAACATGGCGCCGGGCAACACCATATTCAACGAGGCGACGATGACATCGGCTGCCGGCACCATCTTAGAAATCGCCTCAACACCGGATGCGACTTGTTCAGCTCCAGCCTCCTTCATCGCCTCGGCAGCGGCACGGTTGGTTCCCCCCGCCATGATCTGACAATCGAGATCCAAAGTTTCCCGCAACCCCGACACCAACCGGCAACCCAGCCCCCCGCCCCGGCCGTCGATCACACATACCCGCATGATTCAGTCCAGGCTTTTTCCGGTTGTCGTCATGGTCAACTTGCCGTGCTTGACCCCTTTGACGCTCACAAGCGCATCGGCGACTTTTTGTATCACGGAGCCTTTCCCCTTCACGACCAGCACTTCGAGACAATGGTCGTGATCGAGATGCACGTGCATACCCGACAGGATCTGCGCATGATAGTCATGCTGAATATCGGTCAACTTATTCGTCAGGTCTCGCACATGGTGGTCATACACGAACGTGATGGTGCCGATAGTTTCCTTGTTCCCATCCCACTCTTCCCCCACCAAATTGTCACGGATCATGTCGCGCAGCGCTTCTGAACGATTGGTGTACCGCCGCCGCCGGATGTGGCGGTCGAACTCCGCGAGCAGTCGCTGGTCCAACGAGACTCCGAACCTCACAAGTTGATCCATGACAGCGCCCTCCAGTGAGTAGCACGATTCTTAATTTAATAACACTGTAAAGACGCGAAACACAATCACGATTTTGCATGCTGAATCTCTTAGGCATTCGACCTTCAGCTGCTTCCACGTAGGAAGTTTGCAGCAAGCCCAAGGAAGCGAGCTACTCCCCCTGGATTGGGATGTATATTGCGTTACCCTGGCGGTTCACGAGCAGGAGAGCGAGATCGGTAGGTTTCAGTGGATCGGCGAGGCGTTGGAGTATCGAAAAACTGTTCACATGCTGGCGATTCAGTTCCAAGACAACGTCACCCGGTTGCAGGCCGGAAGCCTCGGCGAGGCTCCCTTCTTCGATATCCGTTACGACGACACCGTTATTCACCGGCAAGTCCATCTGCCTCGCCAACGGAGGAGTCACGTCATCGAAGACCACGCCGGAAAGCGGATGGACCGTCGACGCCGCCGACGATGCAGCCTGGCTTTTCTTGATGCGTTCACGCGGCGCCTCCTGAATGGCGAGATCGGCCTGGTAGAGTTTCCCATCCCGGATGAGATCCAGGCGATGTTTGCTACCAATGGGCGATTGTGCGATCAGGTTTCGCAACTGGCCGCTGTCCATGATATCTCCCCCGTCGAAGCGCACCACGACGTCGCCTCGCCTCAGGCCGGCTCGTTCGGCAGATCCCTTGGGTTGCACATCCGTGACGATCGCTCCCTTGACATCCGGCAGGCGAAAGACTTTCCCCAGCGAAGGGCTGACGTCCTGTGTCGACGCTCCGAGAAATCCGCGCACCACCCGGCCCGTCTTGATCAGGCTCTGCATGGCGGCACGAGCCATGTTGCTGGGAATCGCGAACCCCACTCCCACGTTGCCGCCGGTCGGACTCGCGATCGCCGTATTGATCCCGACAAGCTCGCCATGGATGTTGACGAGCGCTCCGCCTGAATTCCCGGGATTGATCGGGGCATCCGTCTGGACGAAGTCTTCGAAATCCGCCACACCGACATCGGCCCGCCCGACCGCGCTCACAATGCCGAATGTGACGGTGCGACTCAATCCCAGCGGATTGCCGATGGCGAGCACGAAATCGCCGACCGCCAAACGGTTCGAATCCCCCCAGACCACCGACGGGAGATTCGTTGCCTGAATCTTCACCACCGCCACGTCGGTCTTCGGATCGCCGGCCACGACTTTGCCTTTGTACTGACGACGGTCCGCCAAGACCACTTCCACATCGACGGCGTCGGCCACCACATGGTTGTTCGTGACGATGTACCCATCCGGGGAGACGATCACGCCCGACCCCTGCCCATATTGCCGCCGGGCCGGAGGCTCTTTGAACAGACCGAACGGCAATGCACCGTCGCTGAAGGCTTGGTCGCGCACCATCACGGTCGATGCGATACTCACCACCGCCGGAATGACCTTATTGGCAGTATGCTTGACTTGGCTTTGTAAATCGTGGCCGTTCGCTTTTGGAATCTGCTGGGTGGCGGCCAGCCCTGAAACCGGAACTATCAGACTGCCCAGAACCCCCCAGACGGCGATCCGCATCATGAGCCTGCCGTTTTTCACCGATGTACCCCTCCTATGAGCGTTCGTGCCGAGATCATCCTTTGCCGCACGCCAGCCTATCACGCGGAACAAGCCCATGCATTCACAATTCTATATGGCGTCGTCGAGCTGTTGCGAACAATGGAGGTTTTGTCGAGTCCTTATAGACTTGCAGACAAGATCGCGCTCAGTACAACGCAATCCTGTAAATATCAGAGACAGCGAACAGCGGAAGGCCAGGTGTTCGTGCCAGACCATAGGACGGCGGGCGAGAAATTCGACCGCACAAAAGCCAGCGCCAGTGGATCGGTCTGTGGACATGCTTACCGAACCTTCTCGGACCGTCCAACTCGGGACAAGGCGGTAAACAGTCCCTCAAATAACGCGATGCCTCGGTGTTCGATTTCCGCGTCGGAAAAGCTTTCTGTGAGCCAGCCCTTGAGAACGAGCGCAATCCCGGCGGTTTCAGGCCGTGCATAGCGACCGTCACGAAGATCAATTTCATGGACGATTTCAGCGATTTCCTGCAGCTCGGATTCTTTCAAATTAAATGCGGCAATCATGGTCTCAAAAGTACAATGATTTCCCCGGTGTCCAAACACGGCATCACGCGTGTCGAATCCAATTTCGCCCGGCTCTGGACGAGTTGCATACCGGATCTCCGCAGCTTGATTGATAAACCGTCTAATGAGCCAAGCGCAGGCCAATCGGTCAACATGGGGGCGTGGCCGCGTGACCCATCGTGCTTGCCGGTAGTCCGCGATATTCATCGGCACAAGAGAGGGGACTCTCGTATCACCTGGTCGAAGTCGTTCATCGAGACTGCGCAACAATGCGCCGGCTTTCACACCATCCGGAGAATTGAAGAAGTCTATTTCAGCAATCTCCGCGTGCCGCTTCCTGAGTCTCTCCAGTTGGCTCAGGCTTTCTCCGCGATCGATCGAAGGTTTGCGTGATCGAACGGCCTTCTCCAGTCCGGTCGCGGCCTTTTCGATTTCTCCGTACTTGTCCCGACAGGCTTGCTGGAATAGTCCTTTGAGTTTGGCATCCGGCAGGCCTTCAAACCGATCGACGCGCATGACGACGGCATCTCCGCCCATCTCCTGAACCTCTTGCGAAAGCCATAGAAAGGCCTCCACACAGTCGTCCTGGGCCGGCAACACATACACCCCTGCCTTCGGCGTCACAGCCCCTAACCGTTGCAAGCGGCGCCAGAGCGATACGCGCGCGCTAGAGGCCCGCTTGACGGGCAGCGAATATGAAAAAGCGACCCAATTCACGTGCAGTGGAATGACACTCTAATACGTGTTGCGATCACTTGCAACAGTTGTTACATTGATCGTAGCATCCGATCCTGACTCAGGCTGGAAGAGGGAACACCGTAACCAGACTACCGACGGACAAGGAGGGCCGACCATGACCCGACGGACACTGCAAGCTCGACACATTCTGTTGTTAGCTGTATTAATTTTGGGAAGCCATGTGAGCACATCGGGGGCTGAAGAAGGACAGTTTGGAACCCCGAAGGGGGATGAAGGCACCAGAATTTTCAAAGCCACGGAGCACCCTCATTATACGGGCGAGTTTCGACTCAAAGGTGAGCGGGCGATTCTCATCGGAAGCATGAACGATACTGCGCCTTGGGACCATCTCGACTATGCAGGCAAGCGGTTGAATCCCGTGAAAGGGGCAATTGACATCGAGGTGAACGAACTGACCAACACAGGGCGGGTGGTGGCCGAATTTGTCGAAGGGGGTGATCGGTATCGAATAATCTTTGATCGATTTGCTGCGAAAGCGCCGTTCCAGGATGGAGGCATTGCCACCAGAATCTACGAACATGGGGACTCGAACAATGGCGATCCGTTGTATCCGAAAACCTGGTTGTACTTGGGTGGTTGGGGCACGGGGACGGTGTATAAGGATGACCAGATCCTGTACAAGGACTATGACGCCCACTTCATGGTGATGGAGCGCTCTCGCGATCCGAAGACCCATGAGGTCCGATACCCGATCAAGCGTGCCTTGCCCGGCGGTGAAACAGACCCAGCCGGAATGGAAATCGACCTGTGGGTACGATCCAAGGAACAAAACACGAACAACTTTCCTCCCTTTGAGACCTTTGTCCATCTCTGCTGGGAAGAAGTGACCTGGCGATAGACCATGAGGACAGCGCCCCAACGAATTTTCCTGCTGATCGCCGTGGCGATAGCTGCGCCGACGGTTGGGTACGGCCTTGAGAGCACGACCCACGTGTGGACCTTTGACAATGATCCACCCGAGACACTTCCTGCTGCGTTTCAGGTGGGCACCCTATTTGACGGACGACCTGCCGGGGAGTGGAAGGTGCTCGAAATTGATCGGGCCAGGAGTCCTTCTCGCGTACTCGGGCAGCTTATGGGAAAGGGTGAGGAACACGCGTATAAAACGGTGCTCATCGATGGGATCAAGGCATCCGACCTCGATCTTCAAGTCTCATTCTTATCAATCGAGGGTAAAGGCGATATGGGAGGCGGCCTCATCTGGCGGGCCACCGATGATCGCAACTACTATCTGATGAGAGCTAATCCACTCGAACAAAATATTCGCATCTACCGGGTCGTCAAAGGTGTCCGGCACGTAATCCAGAACTTCGATCAGATTATTGACGTCCGGCAGTGGCATATTCTCCGCGTCATCACAAAAGGATGCACGGTTCAAGTCTTCTTTGATGAGAAGAAGGTGTTTGACTTGTGTGATCAGACCTTTACAACCGGCTTGGTCGGACTCTGGACCAAGTCCGATGCAGTGACCTACTTCGATGATCTGAAGGTCCAGATTATGCGCTGAGCAGAGTTCAATGCCGACAAGGACCTGTTTCCGAACCTAACGACTCCTCACTCTTTGACTTCCTCAACCGCATGCTGACAACAGGTCGCCACCTCTGAGCTTGCCCCACCAGCCACACATTCCTTATAGGCCGCATAGGCCTTGAGAGCCCATTCCTCACCAGGACAGCCTTGCATCGTCATGGCAACTTCGAGAAATTCAACTAGTTCTTCCCGAGTGATTCCCTGATCGGAAGCCATCCGCACGTAGGCTCGAATACAAGGCTCGCAACGAATCGCGATTGAAATAGCCATGGCGGTGAGCAGTTTGTATTTCGCAGCCACAGTTCCATTCCGATACGCCTGTTGCCGCATGCGCAACAACCCGCCGGTGACTGCGGGGCTCAGTTTCCGAAGTTCGGCAAGCAGACCGTTCTGAACATTGGTCTCCTGAATCATGACGACACCTCCTTCAACTTCATAATCCGACACCAGATGACGGTCGCCTACTTATCAGTCACCTGTGCCCTGTATTTCGACATAGGGTTGCCAGCCGCCTCGACGGCTCTGATCAACGTCTCCACGTTCGTCTTCTGCGGATCAAACGTCACTGACGCGCGGGCGTCTGAATAATCAGAGAATACAATCCACTTCCGTCCCGTGCTGAGTCCAATCTCGCTGACGCCGGGCACCTTGGCCAGCGCGGCTTTGACATCCTTGACGCACCCCCCACAGGTCATTCCCTCGATCTGCAATATGACGGTCTGCTGACTTTGACCTCCAGCGACAAGTCCTTGGAATGCGCCCAGGCTCACGGTCACAGCACCGATCACGATCATCGTGTAAACGAGTTTCCACATGGTCGTTTCCTCCTCTCTATCGCCTCGCTTCTCCACTAGGAAGCTAGGAATGGCAAGAGGCCTTTCAGAAATCCAGCCGTGTCATCCCAAAATCCCATGCCCCCGACTACCACCCCGAGCGCGCGACGAAGACCATTGGTCCAATGCAGCAGACAGAAGCCAGCAACGCTGCGCTCAATCCACCAACCGAGAGCATCGTCACCGGATTTTTCGGCGGTCGGGACTTGGAAGGAGCTTCCTTGCACGGGTCCATAGCCGTCATCTCCTTGTTCGGCTCTCGACCTGCACTTCTGCTTTCTTTTCTAATCTTTTGAGAATCGGACAGCGATCAGTTGGCTGACCAGCCCGGCAGGCCTGAATCAAACTCTCAAGCGCTTGAGCCAAGGCCTCTAAGGCCTGCACCTTGACCTCCACACACTGCAATTTTTCTTCTGCCTTTTGCTGCACATCGCTACATCGCGCTCGCGAACTCACGCGCAGATCCAGCAAGTCGGTGATCTCCCGCAATGTGAACCCCAACGCCCGTGCATTTTTGATAAACCGCAATCGTTGTTCTTCTTCTGAACCATAGAGTCGATATCCCGACAATGCTCTCGCGTACGGGCCAAGCAGATGAAGCCGTTCATAGTACCTCACGGTCTGAACGTTGACACCGACCGCTTTCGCCAACCGACCAATCGTGCGTTCCGCTGCCATCACATCACCTGTCCTATTGATATTTGAAACCTTACACCCTGTACCAGGGTACAGGGTCAAGTGGGTACAAGTCGCTCATGGCGCTCGGCGCTCCGTAAGAGTTCTCATGGATGCATGAACCGGGCTCTTGGAACTACGTGATAACCGATGGAAGCTACGCGAACGGAATGACGCGAAGAGTTCGATACGTTTGAGGCAATTCTCTGCAACCGAGTGCGTTCGGGATAATAGAGTTTCTATTTACGACTCATGAAGAATGGTACCCACACTTGCTTCCTCATGTCCTGGGCGCATACATGATGACCATCATACCGCCCAAACAGAGTAAGGCTCCCATCGTGTCATAGCGATCCGGGCGAGCGCCATCGAGAGCCCATCCCCAGATCAGCGACAGGAGGATAAACATGCCGCCATAGGCGGCATAAACCCGGCCAAAATGGGCCGGCTGAAATGTTGGGATGATGCCGTAGAGAATAAGAATGGCCGCCCCGACAATCCCGTACGCAAGTGGCCGTCCCTCGCGGAACCAGAGCCACACAAGATACCCACCGCCGATCTCGCACAATCCGGCGAGCACAAAGAGTCCTAATGAACTAAAGACAGACATTCTTATGTCCTTTCTGATGGTACTGACTACCGCTGTGGGAACCCCCATTCAAACACTTGAAGACTGCCCATCTTTAAAGGCAACCAGCGCGATCGCACAAGCTCCAAACGTTGCCCCCACATAGAATGTGAATGGCGCGCCGAATTGTTCCCAGACGATGCCCGCAAGCACACTCGCGAGCAGCAGGGCCAATCCACAGGCCAGGTTGAAGAAGCCATATGCCGTCCCGCGTAGATCTGCGGGTGAGACACCGGCAATCATGGCCGCCAGCAAGCCTTGCGTCATCCCCATATGGACCCCCCACAAGACAACGCCCCCTAGCACAATACCCCAGTGATTATCGATGGCTAAAACCACATCGGCGGCAATCAGTACAATCAGACCTGATAGGAGCAGCTTCGTATGGCTCATCGTATCGGAGAGCTTGCCAAACGGGTACGCCGATACCGCATAGGCCAGATTCATTGCAACCATGACCAAAGGGACAAGAGCGATGGGCATTCCCCCTTGCTGAGCACGGAGGACAAGAAAAGCCTCGCTGAACCGTGCCAGCGTGAATACCGATCCGATTCCCACCACCCACCAATAGGTGGAGTCGAGTCGCCGGAGATTATCCCTTCGAATCGGGTTTACCCTCGTCTCGATTTGACGGCGCACAGGCTCTCGAACCCCGAAGACCAGGAGTACCACGGCCATCAAACCTGGGATGACGGCTACCCAGAAGACTGCCCGAAAGTCGTTGGCCCAGAGGAGCATCAACCCAACGGCAACCAGTGGGCCAATGAACGCGCCAGCAGTATCCAGCGACTGCCGCAAGCCGAACGCCGCCCCTCGGAGATGCGGTGGCGTGATGTCCGCCACCAACGCATCGCGCGGCGCTCCCCGGACCCCTTTCCCTACCCGATCCAGTATCGGGCAGTCACTACCATACCCACCCCCGAAGCGAGTGCAAAGAGGGGTTTGGTGAGTGCGCCCAAGGCGTAGCCAAATATGGCCAGCCCCTTACGCTTTCCAAGGTAGTCGCTCAGCGTCCCGGAAAATACTTTAACGACCAGAGCAAGGGATTCGGCCAATCCTTCGACAAACCCGACGGCGATGGTGCTTGCGCCGAGGGTCGTGATCATAAACAACGGCAGCAAGCTATGAATCATTTCTGATGAGATGTCCATCAGCATGCTGACAAAGCCCAGCACCCAGATACCCGACGGAACATGGCTTTGTGGATGCTTCATCATGATTGCATCAAGATCAAAAACCCTTGTCGCGAAGTCTACGCATTTCTCACACGTTCACGTTGTCGCTTCCGTCGTAGATCCTGGAGCAAGTACGGAAGACTCGGCTTCACGTCGTTGAACGATTCGCTGCTCCATCCACCGGTAGAGCACCGGCAACACGACAAGGGTCAACGCGGTCGACGAAAACAATCCTCCGATCACGACCGTGGCGAGCGGACGTTGTATCTCGGAACCGGGGCCGGTCGCCAGCAGCAGCGGAATGAGTCCCATCATTGCCACGACCGCGGTCATCAGTACAGGACGCAACCGCAAGACCATGCCGGTCAACACAGCCTCATCCAACGGCATACCCTGCTCCCGCAACTGGTTGATGTAGGCGATCTTCACCACCCCGTTGAGCACCGCCACACCGAATAGGGCGATGAAACCCACGGACGCTGGAACCGAGAGATACAGACCACCGATCAGCAGCGCCACGAGACCTCCGACCATGGCGAAAGGAATCGCCAGTAGAATCAGCGCTGCCTGCCTGAGATTCCCGAACGTAAAGAACAGAAGGAGGAAAATGAGTCCGACGACGACAGGCACGACGACGGCCAGACGAGCCATCGCCTGCTGCTGATTTTCAAACTGCCCTCCCCACGCGACGTGATACCCAGGCGGAAGCCGTACCAGATTGGAAACGGCCGTCCGTGCCTCCTGGACCGCACCGACGAGATCCCGCCCGATCACGTTGGCCTCGACGACGATCCGGCGGCTGGCCTGTTCCCGGCTGATTTGTGCCGGTCCTTCTACGATTCGAACGTCGGCGAGTTCCCTCAGCGGGATGCGGGAACCATCCGGCGCCGTCACCCACAGAGTCGCGATCGACTCGACATCGGCTCGTCGGTCGTCTGGGAACCGAACCATGATCGGAAACCGCCACTGCCCTTCAAAGACTTCTCCGGCACCGATGCCGGCGCCGACCGCTTCGATGACTTCCGTGATGTCGGCTACATTGATCCCATGACGCGCGATCTTCGCACGGTCGATGTCGAGCTTCAGGTAATAGAGGCCGGATACCTGCTCGACCCTTAGATCGGAAATGCCGCGCACGTGCCGCAGCACCCGCGAGATCTCGTCCGCCTTCACCCGCAACGTCTCAAGATCATCGCCGAACAGTTTGACGGCGACCTGGGACCGGACTCCCGATGCCAATTCATCGACGCGCATGGCGATCGGCTGGGACAACCCGAACGCGATGCCGGGGACTTGCGCCAGCCGCCGGCGGATGTGTTCCTCGATCTCGGTTTTTGACCGCGCCTGCCATTCAGACTCGGGCTTGAGCAAGACGTACATATCGCTCAGCTCCATCCCCATCGGATCGGTACCCAGCTCATTGGCTCCAGTGCGAGAAATCACGGAGCGTATGTCCGGTATGTCCAGCAACAACCGTTCGGCTTCTCCGGAAATTTTCAGCGATTCGCTCAAGCTGATGCTTGGGAGTCGCACCAGATTCACCACGACCGTCCCTTCGTCCATGATCGGCACGAATTCCCGGCCGATGAACGGGACCAGAGCCGCCCCGCCGACGAGCACACCGGCCGCCACGAGGACGACCAGACGAGTCCTGCGGATGGCTCCCTCCAACATCCGTCGATACAGCCGTCTCCCGCGCTCCAACAGACGCCCTCCCTGCTGCGCGGCACGCGGTTTCATGAGCACCGTTGCCAGCACCGGAACGACCGTCATCGAGAGGACTAAGGAACTCAGAAGCGCGATGACCACAGTCGTGGCTAACGGCACGAACATCTTGCCTTCCATACCATGCAGGGTCAGAAGCGGGACAAAGGTCAATGCAATGATCAACTCCCCGAATAGACTCGGTCGCCGCACTTCCAGGACGGCGTGTAAGACGACCGGCAGCCTGTCGGTGATCGGGAGATCTTGTCCCTTGGCCTGCTCGCTCAGATGGCGTTCGACATTCTCGACCTGCACGATGGCCGCATCGACGATCATTCCCAGCGAGATGGCCAAACCGCCCAGCGACATCAGATTCGCAGACAGGCCGACCTGGTGCATGACGATGAACGTCGCCAATGTGGCTAGCGGCAATGTCAGAGCGACGACAAGCGCGCCACGGAGATTTCTCAGGAAGAGATACAGGACAAGGATCACGACCACGGCGCCTTCCAATAGGGCACGTTCGACCGTATCGAGTGCCCGTGTTACCAATTCGATACGGTCATAGAACGGGACGACCGAGACGCCGGAAGGCAAAACCCGGTTGACCAGCTCGACCTTTTCTCTCACTGCTGAAACAACCTCCCGACTATTGCCGCCCCGCAGCATCACGGCGATCCCTTCGAGCACCTCACCCTTCCCGTCACGCGTGACACCACCCAATCGGATCGCACTCCCTTGGCGAACCTGCGCAACATCTCCGAGATAAATCGGTGTGCCCTTGTGCGCCGACACGACGATCTGCTGGAGGTCCTCGGCAGAGCGAGCCAGCCCTACGCCATAGACGACCAACTTATCCCCGCTCTGCTCGATGTAACCGCCTCCGGCATTTTGGTTGTTCCCTGCTACGGCAGCATGTACTTGACGCAATGTAAGTCCAAAGCTCGTCAATCGATCGGGATCGACGAGCACGTCATACTGCTTCGCGAAGCCGCCCAACGTATCGACATCAGCGAGGCCCGGGACTGCTCGCAACGTCGGACGGATCACCCGATCGTGAAGGGTCCGCAAGTCCATAAGCGTCTGCGTCGTCCCCTCAACGAGGTACATGAAGACTTCACTGAGTCCCGTGCTGACCGGCCCCAGTACAGGTTCAGTGCCTTGTGGGAGACCGGACCGGGCACGAAGTATCCGTTCCAAGATGAGTTGCCGGGCGAAGTAGATATCGGTCGTATCTTCAAAGACCACGGTTATCACCGAGAGCCCGAATCGCGACACCGACCGGAGTTCCGTTTTGCCGGGCAAGTTCGTCAACTCGATCTCCAGGGGAAACGTCACGAGACGTTCGATTTCTGAAGGAGCCAGAGAGGGGGCTCGGGTGATCACTTGAACTTGGACGGGCGTGACGTCGGGAAAAGCGTCGATCGGCAGACGGTGGAATGCCGCCACGCCGCCTGCAATAAGCCCAAAAACGACCAGGAGGACGATAAACCGTTGTTCTAATGAGGCACGGATCAGTCGTTCGGTCATAATAGCGAGCCTCCTGCCGATATCTCCTCCCGGAGCAACTCGGACTTCAAGGTATAACTGCCTTGCGTCACGACCTCCTCTCCCGCGGTAAGCCCAGCGACAACCTGAAAATAATCGCCTGAAGTCTGGGTGACGGTCACGTCGCGGGACTCGAATCGACGCGGCCCCAACACAGCAAAGACAACCCGTCGATTGCCTACCTGTTGCACCGCCGTACGAGGTACGCTCAAGACAGATTGCTCGTCCGTAACCAAAAGGACTTCGGCGAACATCTCCGGCCGCAATCGGCCATCGAGGTTGGGCACCTCCGCGCGTGCCTTGATCGTCCGTGTGGCTGACTCAATCATGGCGCCGACGTAGGTGATGACGCCCTGAAACATCGTGTCCGGATAGGCCGATACCCGCACTTCGATGGCGAGGCCGGTCTTCAATCGACCGGCCTGTTGCTCCGGAAAATCGGCGCGCACCCAAACAGTCGAGAGATCCGCCACTGTGAATAACGTTTTATTGGGGTCGACGACCTCGCCGACCGTCGCGTTCCGTTCGATCACTTCGCCGTGAAAGGGGGCTCGAAGGGAAACTTGCGCGACTTCCGCATGGGGCAATGTCTTGGCCGCCAGCAGCTGGATCTCTCGCTCCGTCATGCCGAGCAAATGCAGCTTTTCTTCCGCTTCGTGCAGATCGGCTTGTGCATTCTCGTAGTCGGCCTCGCGCCGTTGGTGTTCACCCGCCCCGATTGCGCCGCGATCCAACAGCGCGTGAGCTCGTTCGAAGGCCTTTTCCGTCACGCCCAACGCGTTCCGCGCTTTGCGATATTCGAGTTGGGCCTCTCCAAAGGCGGGGCTATCAAGCAGCAGAAGTCGGTCGCCCTGTTTGACTCGGTCGCCAAGATCGGCGTACACGGTCACGATACGCCCGGGAACTCTCGCGCTGAGGTGCGCCAATCGATTCTCATTGGCCACGATCTTCCCCGCTTGGGCTTTGAGAGTCGCCTGAATAGGGCGAACGGCCACTCGCTCGGTCAGAAGACGTGCAAGGGTCGGACTTCCTTCCGGCAATTCGAGGACACCCGACTCGTAAGGATGGGCCGTGGCTGCCGGGGAAGTCGGTTTCGGAGCGTCCTCTTGCTTTGCCTGACACGACAGATGAGCCGTGACCATCGCGAGAAATAGAACGATCTGCAGAAAAACCAACGGGGCGCGCATGACACAGTGAACACTCATGGCAACTCTCCCACCGCCCGCTCCAACCAAGTCAGCGCGATGGAATGATCGGCTTGTGCTTGGGCGTATTCGAGCAAGGCCTGTCGATAGACACGCTGCGCATCGATGACTTCGAGGAGGCTCGCCACGCCGTTCCGAAAGCTGAATTGCGCGATGTCGAGAGCCTCTTTCGCTTGATAAAGAAGCCCTTGTTCAAAGACCTGGATCTGCCGTTGAGCAGTCTGCATTTCTTGGAAATATTGCGTCACCGATTGCTCCAACTCGTACTGGACTCGGATGCGTTCGGCTTGCGCTCGACGATGCGTCCCCATGGCTGTGCCGATCTCTCCCTGTCGCCGATACCAAATGGGGACGGGCACGCTCAATCCCCCCATGATTGATTCATCGCCGGCTTCTCGATGGTACTGCCCGATCACCGACACGTTCGGGATCCGTGCCGCGCGTTCGTGTTCCAGCGCAAATTGGGCTTGCTCCACCGCTTTTTCCTGTCGGCGAAGCGTGGGGTGACGGCCAAGGGCCTGCTCGGTCAAGACATCAAGATCGAGGCCCAACCTGGTCACTTCAAATTCCCCTTGAATGGAGAAGTGCCCTCCCAGGGCCTTGCCCGTCACTCGATTCAGGTTGGTGCGGGCGACGAGAAGCGCGTTATCCGCCCTCGCCAGATCCTTTTGAGTCTTTTGAAGTTCCACCGTCGCTTTCACCAACTCGAATTTTGGCGATTCCTGCGTCTCGACCCGTGCGTTGATCAGCTTGACGAAATCTTCGACCGTCTTGAGATTTTCCCCGGCCAACCAAGCATCCTGCTGTGCAAACAGCAATTGGAAAAACGCCGACTTGACCTCCGCTGTCAGAACCACCTTGGCTTCTTCCACGCCGGCGAGTGCGCCGGAAAATCCGGCGTTGGCAGCTCGTTGTCGAGCCGCGCGCTTCTCCGGCCATTCCAGTGGCTGCTCAACCGTGACCGTCCGTTCCGTAATCGAGACACCGGTACGGGGATCTCGAATCGAACCGCGTCCGGTCGAGCCGCTGATGGTCGGGTTCAAGTAGGCGCCGGCCGTGACCTGCCGGCCTTGGCTTTCTTCAAGAGCCGCCTCCGCTTCGGTCATCACCGGACTGTGCTTGAGCGCAAGGGTCAAAATTTCTCCCAAAGAATATGGCGAGGTGCGTCGCTCAGCCCCCCTCGCCGTTTCGGCAAGGAAACTGGGGCCGGCTAAGCAGCAAACGATGAGGACAATCATCGGTTTCTGCAGAATCATGAGAAATCTCCTCCACAGACAGCCTGACCCGGCGGCCATTCCGAAAGGCCACATCCGGTTTCACACGTCTGTGACGATGTGACTCAACGTGAGCGAGTGCGGAAGCTAGACGAGATCATGTGGTGGTGCACGAGGAACGATCGCGTGACTAAACAATGTGGGTGGCGGAAGAAGCGTCGTATTTCTTTCGAGTCGGCCGGACCCGGTCTCGCCTGAATCTACGGCAGGCGAAGCTTCAAGCGCCTGCGCAACAAACTGTCTGGCCGATTTTCGATCGGTCGAATCACTCAAAAGCGACAAACTGAATTCAGCATGACCGTCGCCGAGATGCGAGAATTGCACAATGTTGTCGGACCCTCGATGGGCCGATTGTTCGCTTTGATCCGCTTGCCGGTAGCCATCAAACTCACAGTCGAGGTCTGGAGACCATGCCAAGTGGACGATTCCACCATGGATGTGACCTGTTTCTCCATGTCGGTGATCCGCTTCTGGATGGACGTGGAACAAGGGAACCACCAGCATCCACAGGGACGCCCACACCACGACCGACGCACGGGCCCAACGACAAATTACAGACTTTATTCTCATTTCCGAGTAACCCTAGCACGATTCTCTAGGACCATCAATCGCACGCCCTTCGATCTTGTCCATTCCTCCAGTCTATAGGATGATCCTGCGACAAGGCTATGACGGGGCGATTTCACGTTCCACGTGCACCGGGTGAGTGATGGCGCCGCTGCGCATACCCTTCCAGGGGCGTCGCACAGGGACGCATTTCCGTGGCCGCGAGTTCAGCCGGAAGTGATGGCGTTCCACTCACGCTGTGTATAGCCGGACAGATCCGTGCCTCGGGACCGGTACAGCCGCCGCAGACATGGATGTTCTCGTTGCTCCGGTGCCACGGACTATGTGGGTCGGCGGAGTGTTGTCTGCTATGATTCTCACGCTGTTCGTCATTCCGTCAGACTATGACGTGTGGCAATGGTGGAAAGAGCGCGCCGAATTTTCATAGCATGCATCGCAACGTTAAGATCGATTCTTGAAAGGGGACCAATATCATGATGGGCATGCGTGGATCCAATTGGATTGGGTTTTGGATGATGGTGGTCTTTCTGATTGTTCATGAGCCGATATTTCTGTTCGTGTGGTCTGACTCCAACATCATGTGGGCTATTCCGGTCGTCACATACGTCATCGTCGCGGTTGTGCTGTTACTCCGAGGAAGTTCCCCTAGCGCTTGAACCAACATGGCGTAGGCTCGCCGGAGATATATGCCCCCGATGCCGTCATGAACGGCATGCGCTCCTGGACGAGAAACTGACCATGGACGAAACATACGAGTATGCAAAGAGGATCACGCCGAGATTGGACAACGCCATCGTAGACCCGGCATTAATCGATCGCGCAGCCATCCCGAGGATCGCATATCGGCAAGATCCGCTTAACTTCAGAACCACATCCGTACTCCAACCACGAATCGGATCTGGCTCGGAACTCCGCCTTGCTGACGCACTAAGGTGGCAGTTTCACCGAAGCTTCGGTCGAACGACAGTCCGGCATATGTACAATTTTTGAGCTTGACGGCTCTCTCAGCACTGAGGCAAGCTATCGCTTCATGAATGGTTGGGTACTTGCCAAAGCTAGGATGCGATTCTTCAGCCCTGTCTTGTTCTTCGCCTTCTGTCAGATTGTCGGGGCAATGTGTACGGTGCCGGGTCTGTCGTTGGCCAACGACGCGGCACAGCTGGCTGAAGAAATGAACCATATGGCCTGTCCAATGGACGGGACCAGCATGTGCCCACCCTCCGCCGTGTCATCGCCGGAACGGCAGTCCAAACCCCTGGCAACCACCGATCTGCATCAGATAGCGGTACTACTTGGCCCTGTGGTAGCGTTCACTGTTTCATCAACCTTAGAATCCTTGTCCTGGAATGCTGCTTCGGAGTCCGTCCCCATCTCCATAACCTCCTCCTCGGTCCTTCGAATTTAATCCCACACCTCCAGTTCATTGATTGCCTCTCCATCTGTGTGTGGAGCTGGCAGTGATCCATTGGTTCGACATCGTCTGGAGGTGTCATCGTGAACCTATTATTCCACCAGCTTTCCGGAAAGCTTTGCAACATTCTGACTGCTTCGTTCTTGGGCCTGGCTTCCCTCGGGATGAACGTCACGAGCCTCGCGATGGCAGATGAGGGCCAACTCTCCCTTTCCACCCTCATCGAGGAGCTGGCTGCCCGCAGTCCGGAAATCAAGGCAGCACGTGAACGCTGGGAAGCGGCTCAGGCGGTTGTACCGCAGGTGCAGACCTTGCCGGATCCTCGTCTCCAAATCGGCTATCAACGGATGCCGATGAGAGAACCGTTGCAGGGAACCATGTACGGGATCGGCCAGGAGATTCCCTTTCCAGGAAAACTCCGACTGAAAGGGGAGGTTGCTCAACGTGAGGCCGACAGGATTGAACAAGAATATTTGGCCGTACGGCTTCGCCTCATCGCCCGGCTCAAAGAAGCGTATTTTGATTTGCACTTCATCCATGACGCGATCGAGATCGTCGAACGGAACAAAATCCTCCTGATGCAGTTCGAGAAAACAGCGAAGTCGCGGTACGCCGTCGGCCAGGCCGCTCAGCAGGATGTGTTCCGCGCGCAGGTCGAGATCTCTCGGGTACTGGACCGGTTAGCGGTGCTTGACCAGCAAAAGGAGAGCCTGCATGCCGCAATCAACCGGCTCTTGAACCGGCCGCCCGCCGGCCCGCTCGGATCCCCGGAAGAGATCCAGATGACGATGTTGACGCTGCCGTTGCCGGAACTGAGCCAACGCGCGGAAGATTTCTCGCCGATTCTGCAGTCCTCCGCCAAAGGGGTGGAACGGGGTGAACAGGCCGTGGCCCTCGCCCGCCGGGAATACTATCCGGATTTTGACGTGAGTGCCCTCGGCCTACACAACGACCGTATGAATGAGCATGGCTTTCAGGTGATGCTCGGCATTCGCCTTCCCCTCTATTACACGACCAAACAACGACAGGCGGTGAAACAAGCGTTGGCCGAAACCACCGAAGCGCGCGAGAGCCTCACCAACACGCGGCAGGATCTCCTGTTTCGGGTAAAGAATGATTTCGTCCAGGCCCAACGGGCCGAACGACTCGTCACAATTTTACGCGACGCGATCATCCCGCAAGCTATCCTGGCGCTCCGAGCCTCTCAGTCTGGTTATGGGGTCGGCAAGGTCGACTTCCTCACGCTGCTCAATAGTCTGCTCACCTTGCAGGAAAGCGAATTGGAATTGCACGGCGAAATGGTCGCGCACGAAAAGGCGCTGGCGAGACTGGAGGAGGTGACCGGTGGCCCGCTGTCGATCTCCGGTTCCTTTCCACCAGGCGGGGGTGGGCGGATGTTGGGTGGTGCAGAGCGGACCACGGAAGGAGCGTTGCACCCATGACGAGGCCAATGGTTGTCACGGGCCTGGGGATCGCGGTTGTAACCGGTCTTGCCCTGGCAATGTGGTTGGCAACTCGTGAGTCAGGGGCTCCGCCGGTCGGCTTACCACAAGAATACGGAACTACCATGCCCGGCACGAAGCAGCCCATGGAGATGCCGGTGCCGACACAGCATGGCCAAACCGAGCACGCCCGTCCGGAGATGTCGGACGCCGGCGGCAACAGGATAACGATCGCCCCTGAACGGCTGCAAACCATCGGCGTAAAGTTCCAGGAAGCGGCGCGGCGGCCGCTCGACAAGGTGATCCGTACTGTAGGCCACGTCGAAATTGATGAGCGCTTGGTGGGGCGCGTGAATCTCAAGTTCGAAGGATGGATCGAGGACCTGCGCGTGAGCGCGATCGGTGATCGCGTCGAGAAAGACCAAGTTCTCTTCACGATCTACAGCCCGGATTTGGTGGCGACCCAAGAGGAATATCTGCTGGCCCTCCAGAGTTATCGGGAGCTGGGGAAAATCGAATTCCCGGAAGTATCGCGCGGCGCCAAGGACTTACTCGAAGCCACACGCCGCCGGCTCCAGCTTTGGGATATCAAAGAGAACCATGTCCAGGACTTGGAACGGACCGGAACGGTGTTGCGAACGCTGCCGATCCACTCTCCGGTCCCGGGAACGGTCATTCGTATGGAAGCCCGTGCCGGCACCTTCGTGACACCGGGCACCGAGCTCTATTTCATCGCGGATCTCTCCCGCATCTGGATTCTCGCCGACATCTACGAATACGAGCTGCCCTTCATCAAGAAAGGGCAGGGCGCGACCGTGACGCTGTCATACGATCCTAACGCGAAACTGCACGGTCACGTCATCTTCATCTATCCGACGCTCGATCCCAAGACGCGCACAGCCAAGGTGCGATTCGAATTGGATAATCCCGGGGAAAAGCTGAAGCCCGGCATGTACGCCAACGTGGAACTGAAGGTTCCACTCGGCACCAGACTGGTGGTCCCGAGGGATGCCATCATTGAATCCGGCGAGCGGCAACTGCTCTTCACCCATCACGGAGGCGGTCAATTGGAGTGGCGCAACGTCATGCTGGGAGCGAGGGCCGGAGACTGGGTAGAAGTCACGGAAGGGATCAAGGAAGGCGATCATGTGGTGACGGGAGCGAATTTCCTGATCGATTCCGAAAGCCAATTGAAGGCTTCGGTCGGCAGCATGACAGGCATGCATTGACGCCGTGAAGCGGGCCTCGTGAAGCGTATCTCGTCGGATTCGGCGCTTCACGCTTCATGAAAGACGAGCGACAAACATGGTCGAACAGATCATCGAATTTAGCGCGAGAAACCGCTTCATCGTCTTCCTGCTGGTCTTTGCATTTTCAGCGGTCGGCCTCTGGGCGATGTGGCAGACGCCCATCGATGCCCTGCCGGATATTTCGGACACCCAAGTCATCATCTACACCACCTGGCCAGGCCGCTCTCCCGATCTCGTTGAAGATCAAATCACTTATCCGATCGTCACGGCCCTGCTGTCTGCGCCAAAAGTCACGGTCGTGCGTGGCTTCTCGGACGTCGGCTTCTCGTATGTCTATGTCCTCTTCAAGGATGGCACGGATATCTATTGGGCACGTACCCGCGTCCTCGAGTATATGAACCAGATCGCAGGCCGTCTGCCAGATGGTGTCACGCCGCAGCTCGGCCCGGATGCGACCGGCGTGGGCTGGGTCTTTCAGTACGCCCTGGTCGATGAGACCAGTCAGCATGATCTGGCCGGTCTACGCAGCTTCCAGGATTGGTATCTGCAGTACTGGTTGCGAGCCGTGGAAGGAGTGGCCGAGGTAGCCAGTATCGGCGGCTTTGTCCGGCAGTACCAAGTGAATCTCGATCCGACCAAAGTATTGGCCTATCGCCTGTCCATTCCCTCCATTGTGGAAACGATTCGACAAAGCAACAACGACGTGGGTGGCCGCGTCGTAGAGTTTTCGGGGATCGAATATGTGGTCCGTGGCCGAGGTTACATCAAGAAGGCTGAGGATATCGAGAAGATCGCCGTAGCAGTCAACGACAACGGCACGCCGATTCTGTTGCGCGACGTCGCGACGGTCCGGCTCGGGCCGGATATGCGACGAGGGTTGGCGGAGCTCAACGGCCAAGGCGAGGTCGCTGGCGGCATCGTGGTCATGCGGTTCGGCGAAAACGCTCTCACCGTGATCGAACGAGTCAAGGCCAAACTCAAGGAGATCGAACCCTCCATGCCGAAAGGCGTGAAGGTCGTCACGGTCTATGACCGGAGCGACCTCATTCATGAATCGATTGCCACGGCCAGCGAAAGTCTCCTGGAAGAACTGCTTGTGACCGGCGTGCTCATTATTGCCTTCTTGCTGCACGTCCGTTCCGCGATCGTTCCCATCCTCACCTTACCGATTGCGGTGCTGATTGCATTCATTCCGATGTACATCATGGAGATCGGCATCAACATCATGTCGCTGGGCGGCATCATCGTCGCGATCGGCGACATGGTGGATGCGTCGATCGTGATAGTGGACAACGCGCACAAGCGCTTAGAGGACTGGGAACGGGAGGGACGAAAGAGCGATCGGCTGCAAGTGCTGATCAATTCCGCTAAAGAAGTTGGCCCGCCTATTTTTGCCTCCGTCCTCGTCATTGCCATTTCGTTCATTCCTATCTTTGCCCTCGAAGCCCAGGGAGGTCGCATGTTCAAGCCACTCGCCTGGACGAATAACCTCGCGATCGCCATGTGTGCGGTGCTGTCCATTACCCTGGTGCCCGCCTGCCTCCCGACCTTCATTCGCGGAAAGATCTTTCCGGAACAGAAGCACCCGGTCAGCAGGAGCCTTCAGCGCCTCTATGCTCCTCTGTTGAAATGGACGTTGCTGCATCGCGGAACTGTGGTGGTCTTAGCCATCGGACTCCTGTTGAGCATCGTGCCGGTCTATCAGCGCATGGGCTCCGAGTTCATGCCGCCCCTGTATGAGGGCACGATCCTCTACATGCCCACGACCCTGCCAGGGCTCTCGGTAACGGAAGCGAGTCGGCTGCTCCAGATCATGGACCGGAAGCTTCGCTCATTCCCCGAGGTGGAGCACGTCTTCGGCAAAGCGGGACGGGCGGAGACCTCCACTGACCCGGCGCCCTTCAGCATGATGGAAGTGATGGTATCGCTGAAGTCGAAAGAACAGTGGCGACCCGGTCTGAGCTACGAGGGATTGATTGATGAGATGGATCGGGCACTGCAGTTGCCCGGTGTGACGAACGCCTGGACGATGCCGATCAAGGCACGGATCGACATGTTGACCACCGGAATCCGAACACCGGTAGGGATCAAGATCTTCGGTCCCGACCTCACGCAGATCGAACAGATCGGCGAACATCTGGAAATGGTCCTCAAAGAGGTGCCAGGGACACGCAGTGTCTACGCCGAACGAGTGTCCGGCGGCTATTTCCTCGACTTCGACATCAACCGTGACGAGATCGCACGCTATGGTCTGAAGCTGATGGATGTCGGCAAGATCATCGAAACCGCGATCGGGGGTGAAAATATCGCGACCACGATCGAAGGCCGCGAGCGCTATCCAATTAACGTCCGCTATCTCCGTGAGTTGCGGGATAATCCTGAAAAGCTGAAGCGCGTGCTCGTTGACACGCCGACCGGTGCTCAAGTACCGCTGGCCCAACTTGCGACGCTGCGGTTCGTCAATGGCCCGCCGATGATTCGTGACGAAAACGGCATGTTGGCTGGCTACGTCTTTCTGGACATGAAGGGACGTGATGTCGGCGGCTATGTGGAGGATCTTAAACGCGTTGTGGCGGAAAAAGTTGGGCTGCCGCCAGGCTACACGATTGCCTGGTCCGGTCAATATGAGTTTATGGAGCGGGCAAAAGTACGGCTGAAGTTCGTCGTGCCGTTGACGCTCGTCATCATCTTCGTCACCTTCTATTTTGCGTTCCGCTCCGTGGCGGAAACCTGCATGGTGATGGTCGGCGTGCCGCTCTCGTTAGTCGGCGCCGTCTGGTACCTGTCGATCCTCGGATACAACATGAGCATTGCCGTGTGGGTGGGACTGATCACGGTCGTGGGGACCGCGGCGGAAACCAGCGCCGTGATGCTGGCCTATCTCGACGAGGCTTGCAAGCGGCGAAAAGAGGCCGGGGGGTTGCGAACTCTTCAAGACCTCATCGAGACCGTCCAACTGGGGGCGGTCGAGCGCATTCGGCCGATGGCCATGATCGGTGTTGTGGATGTGATCGGGCTGTTCCCGGTGATGTGGGCCACCGGAACCGGTGCCGACGTGATGAAACGAATTGCCGCACCGCAGGTCGGGGGAGTGTTCTCGGCGATGATTCTCACGTTGTTCGTCATTCCGCCCGTCTATGTCATGTGGCGATGGTGGAAAGAACAACGAGCGCCTCGAACGTACGGTGTGAAGGACGAGTAGGAATGAGTAAACCGAATGCTTCGAGTCGTTCCGATCATCGTCCCAGACGTGTACTCCGCAATAGAAGAGCGGGAGAGGGGTCTGCATGCAATGACTTGTTCTGAAAGAAGCCCCGTATGACCACAGCACCAGCCATTGCCACACAACCAAACGGCAAAGCCTGGCACAGCCAGTCTGCCGAGGAAGTGTTGGCCCAACTCGGCTCCGCAGTCTCCGGGCTTTCTTCGTCGGAGGCCGCACGCCGACTGGCCGCGAACGGCCCGAACGAGTTGAAAGAAAGCAAACCCATCAGCCCGTTCCACATGTTCCTCACGCAGTTCAAAAGCCTCATTATCTGGGTTCTCATCGCTGCAGCTCTTATATCTGCGCTGCTGGACGAACGGATGGACGCCATCGCCATCCTCACCATCGTTATTCTCAATGCCGTCATCGGCTTCTACCAAGAATTCAAAGCTGAGAAATCCATCGCGGCACTCAAAAAGATGACCTCGCCCCACGCCACGGTGCGGCGCGGCGGACAAGTCACGTCGATTCCAGCCTCGGGCGTCGTCGCGGGCGACATCCTCGCACTGGAAGCCGGTGACCTGATCGCAGCCGATGCACGGCTTGTGGAGGCAACCTCCCTCAAGTGCATCGAGTCCGCGCTGACCGGTGAATCGCAGGCGGTCACAAAACAGGCCGACACGTTGGAGCGGCGCGATGTCCCGCTGGGCGATCGTAAAAACATGATCTTCATGGGCACCAGCGTCGCGGCGGGTACCGGGCAAGCCGTCGTGGTCGCTACGGCGATGAACACGGAGCTGGGCCACATCGCCGGTCTGATTGATGCGGCGGGCGGGGAGGAGGGCACACCTCTACAGAAGAAGCTCAATTCATTCGGGCAGCTTCTCGTGTGGGCAACGCTGGGCATCGTCGCGTTGCTGTTCGGGCTGGGGTTGCTGCGCGGGATACCGCCTTTCGAGCTCTTCATGACCTCGGTCAGCCTCGCTGTGGCCGCCGTGCCGGAAGGGTTGCCGGCCGTCGTCACGGTGGCGCTCGCGCTCGGAGTATTGCGCATGTCCCGTCGCCGCGCGCTCGTGCGCAAACTGCCTGCGGTCGAGACGCTCGGTTCGACAACGGTCATTTGCACGGACAAGACCGGCACATTGACCGTCGGCGAGATGACCGTGCGCGCCCTCTACGTCGCAGACCGACGCTACAACGTCACCGGCGAAGGCTACGAGTCAGATGGTGATGTGTACTTCGAGGGCAAGAAAACGGACGCGCAGCAAGCCGCGCCGTTACTCGAACTAGCGACCGTCCTCCTCGGCTGCAACAACGCCCATCTCGTCCAGGAAGGCGGAACATGGAACGTGATCGGCGATCCCACTGAAGGCGCCATGCTCGCTGCCGGTCGTAAGGCCGGCGGAAACCGGGAGCGCATCGAGCAGGACCTGCCGAAGCAGCATGAAATTCCGTTCGACTCCGACCGGAAACGCAGCACGGTCATTCGCAAGATGCCGGACGGGAAGCTCCGCGCCTTCATCAACGGAGCGCCCGACATGCTCCTGGAACGCTGCACCAATCTCTACACCGGCACGGGGGTTCGGCCCCTGACCGAGCAAGACCGCCGGAGCATTGTGTCGCACAACGAGGCGATGGCGCAGCAAGCCTTGCGCGTGCTCGGCTCGGCCTATCGTGACTTGGATGACGCGTCCTCCGTCGACTTCACCGCGGCGGCCGTGGAGGACGATCTCGTGTTCGTCGGCCTGTCGGGGATGTATGACCCGTTGCGTCAGGAGGCCAAAGAGGCCGTCGCAAAATGTCGCAACGCCGGCATTCGTGTAGTGATGATTACCGGCGACCATCCGCACACTGCGATGGCCATCGCGCGCGAACTCGGTATCGCGTCAGGTGACGACACCGCCTTTGCTGGATCGGAGTTGGATAAACTATCCGATACAGAACTACGGGAACGCGCGCCCAAGGTGACTGTGTATGCCCGCGTCACCGCCGAGCACAAACTGCGCATCATTCGGGCGTGGAAAGCGAACGATGCAGTGGTGGCGATGACCGGCGACGGAGTCAACGACGCCCCTGCCATCAAGGGCGCCGACATCGGCATCGCCATGGGGAAATCAGGAACGGAAGTCACCAAGCAAGCCTCGGACATGATCATCACCGATGACAACTTCGCCTCGATCGTCGCCGCCGTCGAAGAAGGCCGCGGCATCTACGACAACATCCGTAAGACGCTCCAATACCTGCTGGCAGGCAACACGGGTGAACTGCTGTTGATGACCATCTGCGTGGTTATGGGTCTCCCGACCCCACTCTTACCGATTCACTTGCTCTGGATTAATCTTGTCACCGATGGCTTGCCTGCTCTCTGCCTTGCCACTGATCCCATCGATCCCGACGTGATGGCGCGCCGCCCTCGTCGCCGGTCTGAACGCATCACCGACCACGGTTTTCTCGGCATGATGCTGCTCACCGGCTGCCTGACGGCCGGCGTATCGTTCGCGGTGTATCTCTACGGCTTGAAGACGGGAACCGAGGAAATGGCCCGCACCGAGGCCTTTGCGACTCTGGTCTTCGCCGAACTCCTGCGAGCCTTCGGCGGTAGGAGCGCAACCAAGCCCGTCTGGCGCATCTCCCTGCTCTCGAACATCAACCTCACTATCGTGGTGTCGATTTCTTTCGGGCTTCAAGTATGGAGCCATCACAACGCAACGCTGGGGCTCTTCCTGAAGACGTCGTTTCTGTCGGTCGCCGACTGCCTGCTGCTACTCGCGGTGGGTGCTATCCCGCTGGCGATGTTGGAGATGGTGAAAGTTGTGGGCCACGCTCGGCGACCAAGAAAGGCCGAGCAATGACCACGGATCCTAAATGGAAGAACTCAACGAATTGGTGAGACCATGGACGAGGTACGGCGTTGCAGACAAGACGGTCTGCTTCGACGCGAATCGTCGTGGGGTCGGTGCCACGCAAGTCAGCAAGGTGCCTCCCTTTGAGGAGGTTAGCGACAACCCGTGCAGCTGCGCATACGTGCTTCTGCCAACCTTGCGGCCAGGTTATGCGGAACTCATCCGGTATTGATCTCGAAGGACCGTTCGCTGATCACCAGATCGATCAATTCACCACTGAGCGTCGAACTGTCCTGACCGGAGCGAGTGACGGGTGGCAACGGATGGCTTGCACAGGATGGAAGAATCGGTTGGAGCGCGGCAAGCAGCCCCAACGCTCCCGCCCGTTTCAGCAAGAGGCGTCTGGGTATCCCCTCGTCATTCATCTTCGATGGGCGGTAGACCCAAGCGTTTTAGAGAGCCAGTTTGCGTAGACGGAGTGCGTTTGCGATCACTGATACGGAACTGAACGTCATCGCGGCACTGGCGATCATGGGGCTCAAAAGCACGCCGACGAACGGATAGAGGATGCCGGCAGCAATGGGCACGCCCAGCGTGTTGTAGGCAAAGGCAAAGAACAGATTCTGCCGGATGTTCTGCATCGTCCCACGGCTCAACCGGCGTGCCCGCGCGATCGCTCGAAGATCTCCCTTCACCAGTGTCACCCCCGCGCTTTCCATCGCGACATCGGTCCCTGTTCCCATCGCAATTCCAACGTGCGCCTGTGCCAAGGCCGGGGCATCGTTGATTCCGTCTCCCGCCATCGCCACGACATGCCTTTCCGATTGGAGCCGCTTGACGACCGCCACTTTTTGCTCGGGCAACACTTCGGCATGGACTTCATCGATATGGAGTCGCCGCGCGACCGCCTCCGCGGTCGTCCGATTGTCTCCGGTCAGCATCACGATTCGCAGTCCTTCATTGTGCAATAGGTCGATGGCCTCCGGCGTGGATGATTTGACGGGATCGGCTACCCCCAGCAACCCGGCCGGCTTGCCGTCGATGGCTATAAACGTGACGGTCTGGCCTTCATGCCGCAGAGGGTCGGCCTGAGCCGACAACACCGCGGTCTCGGCATTCGATTCCTCCAGAAACAACGCCGTCCCCACTGCCACCTCATGTCCTTCAACCGTCCCCATCACTCCCTTTCCCGTGACAGAGCGAAACCGCTGCGCTTTCGCCGGAACGATATCTCTCTCCTGAGCACCCGCCACAATCGCGGCCGCCAGGGGATGCTCGCTGTTCTGCTCCAGACCGGCTACCAGCTTCAGAAGCTCCGTCTCGCTGAGGTCCGGTAACGGGGCAACGGTCATGAGACGAGGCTTGCCTTCCGTGAGCGTACCGGTCTTGTCCACAACGAGGATATCCACCTTGGCCAAGGTCTCCAGCGCTTCAGCATTACGGATCAACACGCCCGCCGTAGCTCCCCGCCCGGTGCCGACCATGATCGACATGGGTGTTGCAAGACCCAGGGCGCAGGGGCACGCGATGATTAAAACCGCGACCGCGTTCAATAACGCATAGGCCATGCGAGGTTCAGGCCCCAAGAACCCCCAAATCGCAAAGGTGATCGCGGCAACCAGGATGACGATCGGGACAAAGTAGGCGGCAACGACGTCGGCCAACCGTTGAATCGGCGCGCGGGTACGTTGCGCCTCACTGACCATGCGCACGATCTGCGCCAGCAGCGTTTCTCGGCCCACTCGCTCAGCGCGCATCGCAAAACTTCCCGTTCCATTGACGGTGGCTCCCACAACTTTGTTCCCCGTTTGCTTCTCCACCGGGATCGGCTCACCGGTCACCATCGATTCATCGACGGTACTTGAGCCTTCCAGAACCGAACCGTCCACTGGAATCTTCTCGCCCGGACGCACGCGCAACCGATCGCCGACCTGTACCTGTTCCAAAGGGATATCTTCTTCACGGCTGTCGCTTCGAATCACACGGGCCGTTTTCGGCGCCAGTCCCAAGAGCGCTTTGAGGGCACTGCTGGTCCGACTTCTGGCTCTCAGCTCCAACACCTGTCCCAACAACACGAGGGCGATGATGGCCACCGCCGGTTCAAAATAGACGGCAAGCTCCCCTCCATGCGCACGGAAGGAGTCGGGAAACACCCCAGGAGCCAGCGTGGCAGCAACACTGTACAAATACGCCGCGCCGGTCCCCAGTCCGATGAGTGTGAACATGTTGAGGTGGCGACTGGCGATCGACGACCAGGCGCGCTCGAAGAGAGGACGACCGATCCACAGCACCACCGGCGTGGCCAGCAGAAACTGAAACCAGACGAGCGCTCGCCCAGGCACCAGGTGCTGCAACGGCTGCCCCGGCAGCATGTCGGAAATCATCAGGGCGAGAATAGGCGCCCCAAGGGCCACGCTCTGCCAAAAACGGCGCGTCATGTCGACGAGTTCCGGGTTGGCTTCGTCCACTGCCACAGTGCGCGGTTCCAATGCCATCCCACAAATTGGACAGTTCCCAGGTTCGGCCTGAACGATCTCAGGATGCATGGGACAGGTATATTCGGTGCGAGTCGGCAGAACGGTCACGTCCTCCGGCTCCAATGCCATCCCGCAGATAGGGCAGGCACCGGGTTTGGATTCAGAAACCTCGGGATCCATCGGACAGACATACTTGACGTTGTCACCGGCCGGAGCAGGAGCAGGTTTTGGAATGCGCTGTTCAGGCGGGATCAGGTAATACTCAGGGTCGGCTCGAAATTTTTCGAGACATCGCGTGGCGCAGAAATAGTATTTTGTGTCGCGATATTCGTATGAACCGGCCGCCGTGGCAGGCTGCACCGTCATCCCACAGACTGGGTCGATCTCACCTTGCCGAGCCGGTTGCATCATCGGCAACGGTTTCCGCGTGGCAGGCATCGTGATGATGTTCAGCGGTTTCTTGCTGAGCACCCGTTCCGGATCAGCGCGAAATCGTTCCAGGCAAGACCGCGCGCAGAAATAGTAGGTCGTGCCTTGATAGTCGAACTGCCCCGCCGCCTTCGCGGGATCAACGGTCATGCCGCAAATGGGATCGATTGCCATTGCGCCTCAAACGGGAAGTTCCGAGTCCTACGTGCTGAGGTGATGAGCCGATTTTTGTCTCAAGACTCAACAATAGCCCTCATCATTTTTTTGCATCTGCCTCAAGAATGCTCCGGACGATGGTGATCACGTTTTCAGGTGTCATGTTCGCGCCATCGACCTTGATATTCCCATCCAGCAGGAGCGACGGCGTAGACGACACCTTGATCCGCTCCCCCCATCGACGCCCTTCTTCAAACAGCTTGGCCGGCTTCCCGCTTTCCAGTCCGGCTTCGAAGGCGGTGACATCCAAGCCGGCCTCTTTGATCAACAGCGAGCGTATGGAGCGGTCCAACACGCCATCGACTTTGTCTTTATGGATGGTGCGGAACAAGATCTCTTTCATGCGGTCTCCCTTGCCCATCAGCTTCGCCTGCTCATGCATATCGAAGGGAGTCGGAAGCTTCCCGGGGATGACGGGAAATCCGACCATGGTGATTTCGACCTTATTACCGAATTCTTTCTGGAGGAGAGGCACCCCCGTTTCCTCGAAATGATGGCAGTGAGGGCAATAGAAGTCGGCGAATTCGATCACTTTCACTTTGCCCGGCTGATGCGTTGAAGGTTCGTCCTTGAGTATTTCGAATTTCCCCTTCAGCTCCGGTTTGGTCGCCTGAGCGCTGAACGGTGCAGCGAACACCCCCATCACTCCCACAACCATAAGAACAAACTTCCCCATCGACAGCGTTCGACCATTCATTTCATACTCCTTTCACGGGTAAGCGCCCGATGCCCATTATAACGGATGGAGCGCCTTCTTGCTCTTTGTTATAATCCTACGATGAACATCCCCCGACATGTAGGCATCGCGTTCTTACTATTAATCCTGCCGGCTTGCGCATTGACGGATGAGCATGCCGACACGCTATCTTCCGGCGCGCCTCAGATTAGTTATTCGCAAGTGAAGGCGGAACCGGAATCGTACAACGGACAGCCGGTCACTTTCGGCGGGAAAGTGTTGGCAGCAAGAAGGCTCAAGGAAGGAACCAGAATTGAAATCCTACAATTGCCGCTGACTTCTTCCCTCCAACCAACGAGGGAGCTCAGCAAGTCCGAAGGCCGTTTTGTAGCCTTGCAGAAGGAATTCCTGGATCCTGCGACGGTGCCGCCCGGCACGTTCCTTACCGTGACAGGAGAGATGGCCGGTACCATCGTCCTGCCGCTGGATGAAACCGAATATACCTACCCGCTCATACACATCACCAATCTACGCGTGTGGACCGAAGACGATGAGGAGGCACCTCGCATCCGCCGCCCCATCAGCCCCGGTCCCTATTGGGGTCCTTACTGGTCACCGTACTGGCCTTACTATTGGTGGTAATCACCCATGGATCATTACACGTCATAGGCCTACCGTAAGACCATTGTGAATACCCGACGACGAAAGAGACCCGCGGTTCTTTCGTCATCGTAACACTGTCCTGGGACTACGAGATTCGGCCGCCACACCCTCAACTCTCCACGCTGTCGTTTATCGATTGACGCCCCGTTCAAGCGTATTTTATTTGGTACATTTCATTGTATACTATGTGTCTGCTGCCCGACTTAAACGAAGGGGTTCTGAAGGGTTCTGGTTATGGGGAAGTCAAACGACCAGTTACGGGAGCGAGAACCGTCAAATCTCAGTGCTTCAATCGTCGCCACACTCAAGGAACAGATCATTCACTGGCACTACCCGCCTGAACATCGACTGACCGAAGCTGAGCTGTGCGAGCAATTCAAGGTGAGTCGAAGTCCGGTACGGGAAGCGCTCCGTGTCCTAGCATCCGACGGATTCGTGAAAAAATTACCGAATCGGGCCTATGTCGTCAGACAGTACAACATCGGCGAGATCGAGGAACTGTACGAGGTCCGCTTAGCCTTGGAACTGTATGCCGTTGAATGTCTGGCGACCAGAGGTCCGCAGAAAAAGAATGATACTGAAGACTTGGTTAAGCTGAAGCGGACATGGACGGACCTGCTGGACGGATCTTCCAAGGAACCCGAGGAACTCGCCAAACTGGACACGCTGTTTCACGAAACACTCGCCCACGCCTTGGGAAACAAATCCCTCTTGCGTCACCTTCGCGCCATCAACGAGCGGTTGATGCTGTTTCGTATTATCGATTTCGGCAAGCCGGATCGACCTGACAGCACGTGCCGTCAACATCTGGAAATTCTGGAGCGTATCGAATCCAAAGATGCGCCTGGCGCCCGTGTCGCGATGCAACGGAATATCGATGAAGGGCGCAACAACGTTCATACATCGATCAAGGATGCGCTGGCTAGAGCGTATTCAATGAGAACGTAGCGGTCGCCTTGGAATGTATCGGGCAATGGAGTGTCCATGCGCTGCCAAGCCCTTTCGGTCGGCGTTCAGGTGCCGATTCATCATTTCAGCGGAACCGTGCACAGCGTGTTCCACCACGCCTGCAACCTATGGCTGGAGCCTGGTATGCTGCTGACCCTGCTTCCAAGCCAGAAAGGCAATGTTCCTCACGGCATTCGCTTGCATACCCCACCCGAATTTACCTTCGTCAATCTTGTGCAAGTCGGACAACCGGTCGCCTGCCGAGGCGGCATCCTCCGCACCGGCGGATCCGCTTTTTCCGTCGACCTGCGATCCGCACGTCCTTGGCACATCGATCTCCAAGAGTTACACATCGATCTCCGCCAATATGCTCAAGCCCACTCCTGGGCAATCGCTTGGTGCGAATTGAAAACCTTTCGCCGTAGGAGCGGCCTATCAAAGATTCCGCGAGTTGTTTCTCCTTCGAAGGAGCGGTCATACACTCCGACCGCTACAGAGGTCTTTCTTCAGCCGTCGATTCATACGATTTCTGCTCTCCTGCAAGCGACGAAAGATTTTCAATCGGAGGATGCCAGGGCTTCCATCATGCCATTGATCGGGCGGGGCCCCGGCTTAACCCCTTCAGGTGATGATTTTCTCGTGGGCTATCTAGCCGGCTTATGGTCCACGGCGTGTGACAGCCCATCGCGGAGGCAATTCCTCGCCGCCCTCAAGGCTGAAATACCTGCACTAGCACGAAACACCAATGAGATCAGCTGCGCCTATCTCCGATCTGCAGTCAAAGGGCACATTGCTGAGCCGATCGCGAAATTAGCCCAGCAGCTGAAGCAGGCGAACGACATGATGAGCGTCAGGGTGGCCACACAAGCCGCTTTACAAGTCGGCCATACGTCCGGCCCCGACGGCGTGTTGGGACTGCTGTTGGGCTGTCTCGCGTGGCAAAGCCCGGCGCTTCATCTTCTTGATGAGTCTGTGCTCTTCAATTGATTCGTTTCACCAGGAATGCGGCTCGAACGATAAGGGAGCGATGAGACAATGTTCCACAAGCTGATTTGCCATAGAGTTCAAGCTCCCAGTTTCTCTCTTGACATTGTATACAATATTGTGTTCTATTTTGGCTCGTAGACCTCATCAGAGACCGACCACATGGCCACGGCCGCCAAAGTACTCCGAAATTTCTATCGCGATTCCGTCTCATTGATGCAGCTTTCCTCCACATTCGCCAAGCTGCCGGGCGTGGAGCAAGCTTCGGCCGTTATGGCTTCCCCCAACAACATACGCTTGCTCCGAGATGCCGGCTTGCTGACCGAATCCGTCGACGCCAGCGCCAACGACCTGCTGATCTCGCTACAAGGCAATGCCGGTGCGCTGGAATCGGCGTTGGCAGCCGCGGAGTCGGCATTGAAGCAGCCTCCGTCGTCGTCAGAAAACGGATTGTCACGCGGTATTCCTCCACGAAGCATTGAAATGGGCCTTGGCAATATGGTCGGTGCCAATCTCGTCTTGATCTCCACTCCCGGCGAGTATGCGGCATCCGAGGCCTTCAAAGCGTTGAGTCTCGGCCTCAACGTGATGCTGTTCAGTGACAACGTCGAGTTGAAGGACGAAATCGCCCTCAAACGTTTCGCCCAATCCCGAGACCTCATCGTGATGGGTCCGGATTGCGGAACGGCCATCATCAACGGCATCCCGCTCGCTTTCGCCAACGTGGTACGCCATGGAGTCATCGGTGTCGTCGGAGCATCCGGCACGGGCTTACAGCAGGTCACCTGCCTGGCCGATCGGTGGGGTGGCGGCATTTCACAAGCGATCGGCACCGGCGGGCATGATTTGCACCGCGACGTGGGCGGCATTTCCATGCTCCAGGGGTTGAAAGCCCTCGCGGCCGACCCCTCCACCTCGGTCATCGTGCTGATCTCCAAGCCTCCGTCTCCGGAAGTGGCCGGGCGCGTGCTGGAAGCGGCAGAAGGCGCCGGGAAACCGGTCGTGGCGAATTTTCTCGGCGCTGATCCTGCGCTCGTCAGGCGCGGGAACGTGTTTGCCGCCACCACTCTGGAAGATGCCGCAGCGGCAGCTGTTGCTCTCGCCGAAGGCCGAAATCCAGACGATGCCAAACCGAAATGCACTCCGATATCCATTCCGTCCGGATTGTCCCCCGGACAGCAATACATTCGCGGCCTGTACAGTGGGGGGACCTTTTGTTACGAAGCAACGCTCCTGCTGAAGAAGGAATTAGGGCAAGTCTTTTCCAATACGCCCGTGGACCCCGGAGACCGTTTACACGATGTCTGGACCAGTCGCGCGCACACCGTTGTCGATCTCGGTGACGATTTGTTCACCCGCGGACGTCCACATCCGATGATCGATCATCGACTGCGGAATGAACGCCTCATCAAGGAGGCCACCGATCCTGAGACGGCGGTTATTCTGCTGGATGTCGTCCTCGGGCATGGGTCTCATGCCGATCCCGCCGGTGAAATCGTACCGGTCGTTCAAAAAGCGCGCGACTTGGCAGGCAAGGCCGGCCGGGATCTGGTGATCGTAGGATTCGTGTGCGGGACTGCCGGAGACCCGCAGAATCTCGCTCGGCAGGAGATGGCCTTGCGAGAAGCCGGGGTCATTCTGGCCGAGAGCAACGCGCAGGCGGTGCGTATGGCAACCGCAGTGGCGGTACGGGCAGGCGCTGTCGGAGGGCGATTATGATACAGGCCCTGTTTCAGGAAAAACTTCAAGTATTGAACGTCGGTCTATCTTCCTTCGCAGATTCCATCGCCATGGCAGGTGGTTCCGCTCTCCAGATCGAATGGGCTCCGCCCGCGCAGGGACAAGCGGAGGTCGGCCGTGACCTGGCCCGACTAATCAACCTTTCCGCGGTTGAAACGGCGAATCAAACAGCCTTCGACGCCTACCAATCGGCCCAGCCGGTGCTTCGCGGAATCGGTATCGCAGGTCAAGTCATTCCCAACATGGCGGATCGCATGATTCTCCACAGTGGTCCCCCCATTGCGTGGAGGGATATGTGCGGGCCCATGAGGGGAGCCATCGTCGGGGCGATTCTCTATGAAGGCTGGGCTGAAAACCTCGCCAAGGCAGAGGCCATGGCCTCTGGTGGAGAGATCGCGTTTGAGCCTTGCCACCACCACAATGCCGTCGGACCAATGGCCGGGATCATCAGCCCATCCATGCCGGTGTGGATGGTGACCAATACGATCAATGGAAATCAGGCATTCAGCAACTTTAACGAAGGCCTCGGCAAGGCGCTTCGGTTCGGCGCGAATGGCCCGGACGTGATCACCCGTCTCAAATGGATGGGGCAAGTTCTCGCGCCGGCACTGCGAACCGGCGTCGAACTCCTGGGCGGGATGGATCTCAAGCCCATGATGGCGCAGGCTCTCCACATGGGCGATGAAGTGCATAATCGCAATGCCGCTGCTTCCTCGCTGTTCCTCAAGCGCTTCATCTCAGCATTGTTGAAGGCACACATCCCGGCTGCCGACGTCTCGACGGTCGTCGAGTTCATCGCCGGCAACGATCACTTTTTTCTCAATCTTTCCATGGCCGCGTGTAAAGCCATGCTCGACTCAGCTCACGGCGTTCCGGGCAGCAGTATGGTCACAGCCATGGCCCGTAACGGAGTTGAGTTCGGCATCAGAGTCAGCGGCACTGGGAACCGGTGGTTTACCGCAGAAGCCCCGCTTGTGGACGGACTGTTCTTCCCCGGCTACACCACCGCCGACGCAGCACCGGATTTGGGAGATAGTGCCATCACCGAAACCGCCGGAGTCGGAGGTTTCGCCATGGCCGCCTCTCCGGCCATCGTCAAGTTCGTCGGCGGTACGCCGCAGGATGCGATCGACAACACCATGACCATGACCCACATCACCATCGGCCGTAACAATGCCTTCACGCTCCCGTCTCTGAATTTTGCCGGTTCACCGGCCGGGATCGACATCCGGAAAGTCGTCGACACAGGGATCCAACCAATCATCAATACGGGCATTGCCCATCGTGAGGCCGGGATCGGCCAGATCGGGGCCGGAATCACGCGCGCGCCGCTCGCTTGTTTCACTCAGGCCGTTTCCGCGTTGGCGAATACCATAGTCGATGGGTAGTGCCCGGGAGGAAGCTCTCGTGAACGCCACCAACAAGCTCGCAGTCGTTGCGGTCGGAGGCAACGCATTGATCCGCGACAAGAATCACGAATCGATTCCCGATCAAAGCCGAGAGGCTGCCATTACGACACATCATATCGCGGAGATGATCGCGGCCGGATGGAATGTCGTGATTACGCATGGGACCGGCCCCCAGGTCGGCTTCATCCTGCGCCGTTCCGAGCTGGCTCTGGAGGAAGTCCCTCCCGTGCCGATGGACTACGCCGATGCCGACCTGCAGGGCGGCATCGGGTACATGTTCCTCAAAGCTCTCTACAACGAATTCCGCAAGCAGAAGATCGATCGGAAGGCGGTGGCCATCGTGACCCAGACCGTGGTCGACCGCAATGATCCGGCCTTTGCCGACCCGTCCAAACCCATTGGGTCACACATGGACGAACAGACTGCGCAACGGCTTGCGCGCCGGCAGGGATGGATCGTCAAAGAAGACGCGGGTCGTGGATGGCGGCGGGTTGTGCCGTCTCCACAGCCGAGGAGTATCGTCGAGCTGGCGGCCATCAACCTCTTGGCTCGGTCTGGGTTTGTCGTCATCGCTTGCGGAGGCGGTGGGATTCCTGTGGTGCAGGACGAGGAAGGAAACCTTATCGGCGTCGAGGCTGTCATCGACAAGGACCTGGCATCGAGCTTACTGGCTCGTGGCATCGGCGCCGATTTATTGATGGTATCCACCGGCGTCGAAAAAGTGGCCATCAATTTCAACAAACCCACTCAGCAATGGCTGGATCGCATGACGGTCGCAGAAGCGAAGAAGCACCATGCAGACGATCAATTCGACAAAGGGAGCATGGGGCCGAAGATTCAAGCCCTAATCGAATTTCTCGAAGGAGGCGGGCAGACGGGACTGATCACGAATCCTGAGAATATCGGTCGCGCCATGGCAGGTCAGACCGGCACGTTCATCGTTCGGGAAGGTGTCCCAACGTTCACCTCTCACAATTAAGGAGGGCATATGGCTGCATCACCGAAACTGACTAGACGACAGCTACTGAAAGGAACCGCAGCTGCCGGCGCCCTGGGAATGTTGGGTGGCTTACGCTGGACCGACCAAGCCTGGGCGGCGGGCAAGGTCAAGATGGGCTTCATTTTTGTGGGGCCACGAGACGATTACGGGTACAATCAGGCGCATTTCGAGGGTAAATCGGCGGTGGCCAAGCTCGATTGGGTGAAGGCCTTCGATGAAGAAAAGGTGCCGGAGACCATCGAGGTCCAAAAAACCATGGAGAGCATGGTCAAACTGGACGGAGCCCAGGTGCTCTTCCCCACATCGTTCGGGTATTTCGATCCCCACATTCTCAAGGTCGCTCCTCAATATCCCACTATCCAGTTTCTCCATTGCGGCGGGCTTTATCAGGAAGGGAAACATCCCAAGAACGCCGGCAGTTACTTCGGCTATATCGATGAATCGCAGTACATCGCCGGTATTGTGGCGGGTGGGATGAGCAAGAGCGGGAAACTGGGATTCGTGGCGGCCAAGCCCATCCCGCAGGTCTTGCGCAATATCAACAACTACACGCTCGGCGCCCGCAGCATCAGGCCGAACTGTACGACCAATGTGATTTTTACCGGAGGCTGGTCGCTGCCGGTCCGTGAAGCGGAAGCGACGAACAGCTTGGTCGACCAAGGCATCGATGTCATTACCTGCCACGTTGACAGCCCCAAGGTCGTCATGACGACCGCTGAAAAGCGGGGCATCTACTGCACCGGATACCACTGCAACCAATCGAAGCTGGCCCCGAAGGGGTATCTCACCGGAGCGGAATGGAATTGGGCCAAGGTCTACATGGATTATGCGGACATGATTCGGAAAGGGCAGCCTGTTCCTCACCTCGTGCGCGGCGGGCTGAAGGAAGGCATCGTCAAGGTATCGGATTATAACCAAGTGGTGACGGAAGCCGTTCGCAAACAAGCCGACGCTGCCAAAGACAAATTCATGAGTGGAGGGATGGTCGTGTACAAGGGGCCGATCAAAGACAACACCGGCCGTGTGGTGATCGCCGCCGGAACGGAGCATGTCCAGACTGATATGTGGCTGGAAAGTATGGATTGGCTTGTCGAAGGGGTCATCGGTTCGACGAAGTCGTGAGCAGAGCCGTGCCACAAACTCTGAACAAAGCGCTGGAACCGTTTCTCATCATCGTCGGATCTTTGATGGTCTCGATGGTGTTGTTCGGGGTCTTCGTGGCGTCGGCTGGAGCCGATCCGTTCGAGGTGTATCAGACCATGTATCGGGCCGCCTTCGGCACCACGTTTTCCTGGCAAAATACGCTGATCCGAGCCGCGCCATTGATGTTGACGGCGCTCTGCACCGCACTCCCCGGATATCTCGGCTTGATTATCATCGGCGGAGAGGGAGCAGTGGTCATGGGCGGCCTTGTCGCAGCTATTGCGGCGCTCGCCATACCGACGGCTCCCCCCATGGTCGTTCTGACCACCATGGCGGTCGCGGGCATGGTGGCGGGCGGGCTGTGGCTCATTATCGGAGGAGCATTGCGGCACTATCGCGCCGTCAATGAAACCATCAGCAGCCTGTTACTGAACTATATCGCCATTGCGGTATTGAACCATTTCGTCACCAGCACCTTTCGCGATCCGGAAAGCCTCAACCATCCCTCGACGCATCATATCGGAGAGGCCAATATGATCGGCGTCATTCCCGGGACAGACCTCCATTGGGGATTAGTGCTCGGAGTGGTGGCGTGCGTCATCGCGTGGTTTCTCATGCACCACACCGTGTTCGGCTTTGCGTCCCAGATCGCCGGAGGGAATGTTCGGGCGGCTCAAATCGCAGGGTTGCCGGTCGGGCGGCTGATCTTGATCATCTGTTTCCTGGCCGGAGCGGCCGGTGGACTGGCAGGCATGGTGGAGGTGGCGGCCATTCATGGCCGGGCCAATGACACCCTCAATGCCAATTATGGGTATGCCGGCATTCTCGTGGCCTTTGTGGCCCGCAATAATCCGCTGGCCATCATTCCTGTGGCCGTTTTGCTGGGAGGCATCCGCGCGAGCAGCGGATTGCTGCAACGCGCGCACGAGTTGCCCGATGCGACCGTCCTTGTGATGCAGGGGATCATTTTTCTCGTCATCCTCTTCAGCGAAACTCTGTACGGCCGCTTTTCGAGGTTGCAGAAACAAGGAGTGTCCTGATGGAAATCGGATGGTGGGGAGTCCTCATCGCCGTCTTAGGCGGTGCGATTCGAATCGGCACGCCGTTCCTTTTTGTCTCGCTGGGCGAGTGCTTGACCGAGAAAAGCGGCCGTATCAACTTGGGTCTGGAGGGCACCCTGGTCATGGGCGCGATGACAGGCTATGCCGTTTCGCTGCACAGCGGGTCTCCCTGGCTGGGCGTCCTGTGCGCCGGACTGGCCGGCATGGTGCTCGGCGCCCTGCACAGCTGGCTCTGCAGTTTCCAACGAGTCAACGATATCGCCGTGGGGATCGCGATGATGCTGTTCGGCACGGGATTGGCCTTCTTTCTGGGAAAGCCGTACATCCAGCCCTCCGCGCCTCGGCTGCCTTCTATTGACCTTGGTGGATGGAGTGATATTCCGCAACTCCAGGCGGCTCTCCAAATCAATGCGTTGTTCTTGATGGGAATCGTCGTGGCTATTGCGCTCGCATGGATGTTGAAGAACACGGCGTGGGGGTTAAAAGTACGAGTCGTCGGCGAAAGCGCGGATGCGGCGCGCGCCCTCGGATTGCCGGTCGATCGCATACGGATCCTCAGCACGGCTCAGGGAGGATTCTTGGCAGGGATCGGTGGGTCGTATCTTTCCCTCTATTATCCGTTCAACTGGAGTGAAGGCTTATCGAGCGGGCAGGGACTGATGGCGGTGGCCCTGGTGATCTTCGCCCGCTGGCACCCGATCGGCTGCCTGTGGGTCTCCCTTTTGTGGGGAGGGGCCGCCGCATTGGGACCCTCCTTACAATCCGTCGGCATCACGGGCGGATACTACATCTTCAACGCGATCCCGTACATCATGACCTTGGCGGTGATGATCATCACCTGTTCTCCCAGACGCACGCTTGTAGGAGTGCCCCATGAACTCACGGTAACTCGCTAGTCGACACAGGATGACTCGAATGAACCTTAACCTGGAAATCCATGAGAGGTACGCCATGACGAGATATGTCGCATCCGACCCCTACCCGTATCCCTATAACGGCGATCTCAGGCCGGGCAATTCAGTCTTTCTCATCATCGATATGCAGACCGACTTTTGCGGCAAGGGCGGCTATGTCGACAAGATGGGCTATGACATTTCTCTCACTCGCGCGCCCATCGCGCATATCCTCAAGGTACTGTCGAAAGCCCGAACCATCGGCATGCATGTGTTCCACACCAGAGAGGGGCACCGGCCCGACCTGTCGGATTTACCCGAGAACAAGCGCTGGCGCAGCCGCCGCATCGGAGCCGGCATCGGCGACCCGGGTCCCTGTGGCAAGATCCTGGTACGGGGCGAGCCCGGCTGGGACATCATCCCTGAATTGGCTCCGAAGGAGGGCGAACCGATCATCGACAAGCCCGGCAAGGGCTCGTTCTGGGCGACCGATCTGGAGATGTTGTTGCGGCTCCGCGGCATCCAGAATGTGATCTTGGC
>JAHBWT010000109.1 GCA_019636815.1 Nitrospira sp. | reverse complement strand
CGTACGGAACCCGAAGTGGACGGGTGGCGTGCGGAAGAGGACGGCCTACGAGATGCCTTGTTGAATAGCGACCACACCGATGACTACCGCCTCTGCCCGCCGGAGATCCGTGAACGGTACGTGCTCGGCCTCCAAGATGGCACGGCGTTGCTGCGCACCACGCGAATCGAGCGGGTGACACATACTGGTGAAACCTCAAATCCGTCTTCCAAGATAGGACGGGACAATCTATCGGGAGATGAACGATGAATTGCTTACGATGTAACGGCCTCGCCGTCAGTGATGACAGCTTCGCTATACAGACCGGTTCTTCGTCCGACCTTCATGGTTGGCGATGCGTCAATTGTGGAATGATCGTCGACGATGTGATCCGAGATAATCGGCGTGGTCCCCGAAGGTCAAGAAGATCTGGAGACCCTGAGCAACGACCTGAAGCCGCCTGAACGACAGCATGTCTTCCGTTGGTTCTCGGCTCTAGGCTCATACATTCTTGACCAACGTCGAGGCCCGTGGGCACAGCGACTGCCGAAGAAGAGACGGTTACGTCCTGTGTACAACATTCCGCTAAGCGAGGAGAAGGCTTTCTCGGTGACAAAAGAAGTGCTTGAGCGGCAGGAATCCTGCCGCGAAGAATCCCTGGGTGAGACTACTGCGCTGGGCATGGAGGCGGTTCTTGATGGCCTCGATCCGCCGGTCCATGAGCCGACACGCCCCCCAACCTGTCGCCCTACACTGTTTCAATCAGTGCGGGCTCTATCGGTCTTGCGAATCGTTCCTCATTCCGCTATGAAGAAAAGAATACGCGTCATCCTCTAGCCCAGGACTCAGTCTGTGATTCATGTTCGACCAGCGACTGAGATAGATCTTCCCGTTCTTCTCCAAGTGCAACGGGCCGCGTTCGGGGAATATGCCGGCATCTACGAACTGAGCAGTTGGACAACGGAAACCCTCGAAAGCCTGAAAGAAGATGCGAGAGAGAAACATATTTTCGTCGCCGAGACGGAAGGAGAGATCGTTGGCTCTGTGCGCTTTTGGACGGTGGCCGGCGTATGCGTGATACGGCTGCTCTCCGTGAGTCCCGCGTACCAGTCTCGAGGGGTTGGAAAATCGTTGATCCGCGAGATCGAGCGAGCGACGACCGATGCCCATAAGCTTTATGCCTGCACCATGCTGCGCACGGCCAGAAACATTCAGTTCTTCATGGATCTTGGATACAAGGTCGAATCTCTTCTCCCGAACCATTATGACCATCTCGACTTGATCTGCTTTGCAAAATATCGCTGAGTCGAACTCCAAAAGCACATAACTGGTCGCTCGTTAATTGACCGGCTAAAGGTTACGGGGTCTTGGCGCAACGGAACCCATAGCCGAATTGCTGCCCTGACGGATCTGCATTGAAACGGAACGAGGTGCGCAAAAAATCGGGAACGTAGAGCCACGATCCGCCCCGCACCACTTTCGTATCGCCTTTTGCTGGCCCGATTGGATTCTTTTCTGGACCTTTCTTGTAAAAATCATTCCCGTACCAGTCGAACACCCATTCCCAGGCATTACCGGCCATATCGTAGGTGCCATAGGGACTTTTCCCGGCTTCGAACGACCCAACGGGAGTTAAGGCCTTATGGTTGTCCCAATCCTTTCTCCCGTAATTCGCATGGAGCCGAGTCGGCGCTTCGTTTCCCCAGGGATAAATCCGTCCATCCGTTCCGCGCGCCGCCTTCTCCCACTCCGCTTCTGTCGGTAGGCGCTTACCGGCCCATTTGCAGTAGTTGACCGCATCCTCCCAATTCACGTTGACGACCGGGCGTCTTTGATGTTCAGGTTGATTCATGATGCTCCAGTCCGGCGGCTCCTCCATGTCCGTCGCCTCCAGGTACCTGACATACTGTCCCACCGTGACCTCGTACTTATCCATGTAGAAGGCATTGAGGTAGATGCTCCGCGCGGGTTTTTCATCATCCCCGTGATTGCTTCCCCTCGTGAACTTCCCGGCCGGCACCAACACCATCTGCTGATCCAGTGTATCGGACGGCAATCCACTTTCTACGGCATGTACGACCGTCCCCGAAGCCGTGAACAGGCACAATAGGATCATTCCCGCCAGCATCTGTCTCATCGACGCCCCCTCTCAAATTGTGCCCCCAGGTATACGTGATCTCACCGGTCTAAAAAACTAGGAAACCTGAACATGACCGGCGCACTTACCCACGAACATGTACAAGATTAATGCCTGGTTGTGACGGCATTGTTGTTTGATCCTTTGCTGCCCTATCGAAGACATTTCCTCACCCCATTCCGGGCCTCCTCTTGCCTCACCTCATGTCCCCCACACCGACTATTGTAATGAGCTGGTAGGACAACGAGTGTCAGCGCTGTCGAGGTGAAGGTCCCCCCGATCACGACCGTCGCAAGCGGCCGTTGAACCTCGGCTCCTATCCCTTAAGGCCAGCGCACGTGGTAGGAGACCGAGCAGTAGCAGCGTCATCATAGTCATGACAACCGGACGCAGACGTAGTCAGCTCTCCGGTCAACTCTCTCGCACGGGACATGCCCCTAAAAGGCGTTGTTTTCTCATGGCAAAGTCCGATATTCATAGCCTATTGCCATGGTGCAAGCAGGTCGCTGTCGCAAAATGTACCAGCCGACCCTGAGGCTGTCTGAAGTGATTGGGTGGTTGAATGAGGAGATGCTGTTTTGGAAAGGAGCCGACTTGTTATGAATGTCCGGGCCCAATTTCCAGATGAACAATCGACAGCCGGTGAGTTTATGCGCCAGGCTGACAAGTTCCGAAACCAGGTGACAGCCGACGGCAGCTCTGGCTACCCGTCTGCCGCCGGTCGCTATCATCTGTACGTAGCATGGGCTTGTCCGTGGGCGCATCGCACCATCATCGTACGCATACTCAAGAAGCTTGAAGGTGTAATCGGAATGACCGTCGTGGATCCCATTCGTGACGAGCAAGGATGGGCCTTTCGCGAGGGACCCGGTCATTCTGTCGACGCCATCAACGGGTTTCATTTTCTCAGTGAAGCCTACAGAACCACAGACCCGCACTTTCGCGGTCGCGCGACTGTTCCGGTCCTCTGGGATACCGTATCCAAACGCATCGTCTCCAACTCCGACGACGACCTGATGAGAATCTTCAATAGTGAGTTCAATCGCTTTACCCAGAGTCGGATCGATTTGTATCCAGAAAGACTCAGGCCGGAGATCGACGAGCTCAATAGGTTCATCTATGAGAACATAAACGACGGGGTCTACCGGGCCGGATTCGCGACATCTCAAAGCGCCTATGAACGAGCGGCACGCGGCTTGTTTGCAGCGCTCGATCAACTCGACGCAAGACTTGCAACCCGCCGTTTCCTATTCGGATCGGAGGGCGTTGAGACCGACTGGCGGCTCTTTGTCACTTTGGTGCGGTTCGATGCGGTCTACCATGGACATTTTAAGTGCAATGTCCGACGAATCATCGACTACCCAAACCTTTTCGGCTATCTCAAAGATCTCTACCAAACGGACGGCATTGCTGAAACCGTAAATTTCGACCATATCAAGCGGCACTACTATGTCACCCATGACAACATCAATCCCACTCGCATAGTTCCGATCGGACCAGAACAAGACTTGTCTACGCCGCATGGGCGAGAATGTCTTGGGTAGCATCTAGGCCAAGGTCTTGTCGGTAAGAAATTCTTCCCCCTGTTTTGTCCAATGAACTGGACGAACATGGGGACATTCTCCCCACACTTCCGAACCTTCAACACCAGAACTGCTCAGATACACGTATTGTCGCAACGTTACGGTCGACCTGCTTGGCATGTTCCGCGCACAGTAGTTGCTATCCACTCTGACAAGAAATCATAAACGTTACTAACCGAAAGGAGCTTTCTTTATGGATATGCTGTGGATGTTCATGGGAGTGATGGGAGTACTCCTCATCGCCGGGCTGGTCGTGTACAAAAAGAGCGCGTAACGCGCGACACAAGGAGCGAAAAGACTCCAGTCTTCAAAGGAAGATCCTCAAATCTCTTGGGCTGCCTTTCCGCGGGCGCTGAAGACCTAGAGTTAACGGTTCTTCCTCGGGCTGGTGATATTTTCGACACATCCTGTCCCTCCAGGCAGTATGTTGCTCACTTTGCGGACGGTGAAGCGTGCATACAGGTTTGTGAGCACGTACTACGCTGGAGGGCTTCCTTTACCTAATAGCGAGGGTCGAGCACACACTCTGAATGGATCAGTTTTATTGAGACACTTCTCTGGAGGAAACAGGCCGCGGCGCTCCGCCCTTTTGCTCCGGTCGCTATCAGGTCCGGGTGCTCCCCGTTTACTACCTTTATGATCTCTTCTGCCGGTGGTCTCCACACACGGGAATTGTCTGACCAGATAGCCGGCTCTTTCGAGCTCGGCCGCCTCCCGCCCCAGTAATTTTCTCCCGCATGCTTCAACAGCGCCTGTGCAATTTCCCCTTTCTCCATGCCCATACCAACTTTAGCTCTGTCAAGACATATCGCCTCAACACTCGTTGCAGGCACGAAACTCGGCTGCGAACGCCGCCCGTGCCGGTCAACAGATGATTAGCAGGCAATCGTAATGTCATGACTATAAGGGAGCGCGGGTATGTTTGGGAGTCTTCTTCGGATAAAGGAATCAGAAATTAGTGATTGGCGCAGGACTCCACTTTTGGTACAGTGCGACGCCACACTGGCGCTGGAGGTTAGTTGATTCCTAGGAGGATCACGTTAAGCATGACGATACAGACTGGTTGTGGGCCGGCCCGGTCGTTCGGGAGTGTCTGTGGACTTGTCCTTCCCTTTTTATTCGTGCTGCTTTCTGGTTGCGCTGGGCAGGGTGGCTCAACGCGCTCCGAGATTCCACGCCTTGAGCAAAGCTCTTCGGCCGTTCTTAACGCGGATGCCTCCTCGACTTCTTCCGTCCCTCCACTCCTTGGAGCGGCTCGCGATCAATCTTCGGATGAGCCGTTCGACCCCTTTGCCGAACCGGGCGAGGAGACAATCGAGGAGTATGATCCTTGGGAACCGGCTAATGCTAAGGTGTTTGAATTCAACCGGCAGTTTGATCGCTGGCTGCTGAAGCCGGTAGCCAAGGGGTATGACTCCGTCGTCCCCGACATCGTTCAGGTCGGCATCAGCAATTTCTTCTACAATATTCGCGTGACTCCACGTTTCATGAATAATATTTTCCAGGGAAAATTTAAAGGAGCCGGTATAGAAGCTGGACGATTCGTTATAAATACAACGGCTGGGATCGGCGGATTTTTCGATGTGGCGCAGAGGTTCAGTCTCACGACGCCGGAGGAAGATACCGGACAGACGCTGGGCTTTTACGGAGTCCCACCGGGACCGTATATCGTACTCCCGCTGATGCAGCCTTATACAGTTCGTGACCTCGTCGGATATATCGGCGATATTGCTTTAAACCCTATCTACTGGTTGATGCTCCCGATTATTGAGATCGACGCAATCCCTTCCGTCATCCCTCATAAGAATCGACTCACGACTTCTCTGATACTTATTATTGCTCGCGGAACCGAAATCGTGAATGATCGTTCGTTGAACTTGGAGAAATTCCAAGGGGTGGAGGAGTCCACCTTGGATCTCTATGCGGCGGTCCGTAACGCCTATTTTCAAAATCGAGCCAAGGCAATTCGAGAATAGCTGATCAAAGCCCTACTCTCTTCGGTCATGTTCGTGGGTTCCTCTTGATATTCCTCGCGAACAATTCCTGCGAGTATCTCAAGCAACCGGGTGGATTTTCTTCGCTATGGGAGACAGCCAAAAGCTGTTGACGGAACTCACCCGGATCACCCAGGCAGAAAAGGAAATGACAGACCAACACCCCTAAGCGCAGCACGCCCGCTAGTCACTATGCAAAAACGCATCGAGTGTTGAGCCACCTACAAGATGACGGTAAGTGGTAGAACGATACCTAGACGCTCTTCTTGTACACGATGATGCCGCCGATGAAGATCACGAGCATCACGACCGCAAACATTATGAAGGTACCATCCATGGCTACTCCTTTCGTCCGGACCCATTACGGAATGAAGTAGGACATCCCAGCACGCTCCCCAAGTCTGAGACCGAAAGACATCGTCCCCGAAATAAAGTTGTCAAGCCTGACACCACAGGGTCTGATGCAGAACAACAACTCGGCCCCACGGACCTTGGGGAACCAATTTCTGCCACAAATTTAATCCGAAGAAAACGTACTGTCAACTGATCTGGACACAAAACGTAGAGTGAGTAGTTTGGAGCGCCCCTTCATGCTGATGAGGTATCACGCGAACAGGTGAGGAGGCAGAGGTGTTGCCGATAAGAATATACCGACGGTCAACAAGAAAGAACGGAGTTTCAAGAAACTGGGAACCGCGGCCGGCTTTCTAATAATTTCTATTTCCGGGCTGACTTCTGATATGAATCGACGAAGATTGTTTCACATCCACAAGGTTGAGCTTTGTCAGTCCTGTTATAGTTTGCAGTGCGGACTTGCGCGGTGAAACGTCATCAAGAGGTAAAACCGGGCAAGCCAAGAGAGCGCGATAAGATTACTCTCTGGTCCGACTGATGCCGACAGAGCCTCGTAAGATTGCTAGACAGTGGTCGGAACGTGATCTTGTCTCAAAGAAACGTGGGAGGGTTCGGTTGTTGTTACTGGGTAGGCCTGAACCGAGTAGGTTCGATCTGGATCTAGCGTCACACGAACTTTTCCTGTCTTGTTCAAGTAATCGATGGCCAAATACACTTGATTCCACGTCAGGTCAGGACAAAGCCCAACAACTTCTTCCATCGAACAGCGAGCACCAAACTGCTTCAGTGCATGATAGACACGGTCTATGATAGCTGAAACCCGCATAGATCCCTCTTCGGCGCAGGAGCTTTTGTTTATCTCAGTCATTTTCATTACTCTCATGAAGCCTGTATCGAGCTGTAATAATGTAGAATATTAAATGAGTAGTACGACCTTTGTGAACTAGGGAAGTTTCTAGAAAGGAGAAGGTATCTTACTAGTGATCGGAGGTGAGCCTCGCGATGATCTTAAGACCGGACCAGTAACCTGCCTCCGATATCTACCTACGTCGACACGCTCACGAGACCCTCGGCGATGGCGTACTTGATTAACTCGGCGGTGGAATGCAGGTTAAGCTCGCCCATGATGCGAAACTTGTGGAATTCCACGGTCTTCACTGAAATATTGAGAAGGGAGGCGATCGCCTTGGTTCCCTTTCCCTCCGCAACAAGCTGGAGCACTTCACGTTGCCGCTGCGTAAGAGACGTTACTAACGGCCTACTTAGTTGCCCCTCCGGGGATTGGAGTGTCGCCGCCAACACATCCTTCGTGATCAGCGGAGTCATGTAGTGTTGACCTCGCATCACCGCCTGAATCGCTTGCTTAAGTTCCACCGCCGCTGAGCGCTTAATCAAATACCCGGCGGCTCCGGCCTTAAAGGCTTCTGTGGCGTAGGTAGGAGTGGCGTGCATGGTCAGAAAAATGAGCTTGCTTTCCGGCACCAACTTGGTCAATTGACGCGCCGCATCCAACCCGTTCAGCAACGGCATAGAGATATCGAGTAAGACGATGTCTGGGCGGAGCTGCTGGGCCATGTCGACCAGCGCGCGCCCATCCTCCACCATCCCAACGACCTCGCCCTCGGCTTCTACCAGCTTCCGCAGCCCGGCCAGGACAATGGCGTGATCATCTGCCATCAAAATGCGCGGACGTTTCATGTGACCTCCACCTCAACAGGCACCCACGCACAGATCTTCGTCCCTTGGGACGGCCTCGACTGAATTCGGAAAAACCCGTGCAACTGCCGCAACCGTTCCTCCATGCTGCTCAACCCAAGACCTTGTTCATGGGCGCTCAAATCATCCAAGTTAAACCCTTTTCCATCGTCAATGACGGACAGACCGATCCCTTTGGAAGACCCGCGGAGCTGGACGACTACCTGCGTTGCCTGCGCATGTTTCACGACGTTTTGGACGCTCTCCTGCATGACCCGGAAGAGACAGGTGGCGTGGCCGAGAGGCACGGCAGTCGAAACTCCCGTGATCTTGAGACGGATCGGCAGGCCCGTGCGCCTTGAAACCTGATGGACATGGTCTTCGACAGCCGGGCGTAGCCCTGCATGCTCCAAGAGCGACGGATGAAGACGGTAGGCGAGGCTGTGCACATCGTCGGAAACCTGTTCCAATCCTTGCCGCAAAGTAGTCAGCGCGTGCGCGATTTCCGTGGGCACGACGGAAGAGTGGTGCTCGATCGAGGCGACTTCCAGAACCAAGGCCGCCAGTCGCTGGCTCACATCGTCATGGAGGTCCCGAGCGATTCGTCGCCGCTCATGTTCTTGCGCCGTCAGCAGCTTGGACGTCAGCTCCTCCATCTGCGCTTGCTGCCGATGAAGCGCCTTTTCCGCCTGCTTGCGTTCGGTGATGTCCACTGCGACACCACCGAACAGAATCGGCGCTCCCTCGTGATCGACAATAGGAAATTTACTGACAATGGCATGCCGAATCTCTCCATGTTGGATGAACGACTCGACGGTGTGCAGTGGGACTCGACTTTCACGCACTTTTCTATCGTTCAGCTCATACTGTTCCGCGACATCAACCGGCCACAATTCGTAAGCCGTTTTCTCTTTCCACTCCACCCCTTTGAGGACGGATTCCTGGAACAATCGATTGACGTAAAGATAGCGTCCTTGACCGTCTTTGATCCATGCAAAGCCATGCAAATTATCCATGAAGGAGGCGAATTGACGTTCACTGAGCTTCAGTGCCTCCTCGGCTTGTTTACGTTTCGTAATATCGATCATCGCTCCCAAGGTTCGCGTGGGACGACGCTCCGTTCCCTCCTTGTCGAATAACGTCCATGATCGCAAGCTCAGCCAACGGATAGTGCCGTCGGGCCGCACCACGCGGTGCTCCATCAAATTCAGATCGTCACCTGTGGAATTATTCGTCAGCTTCATCGCCCTTACGACCGCTGCGCGATCATCCGGATGGATAAGCTTGATGTACCCCTCTACAGAGGCCGGCTCACTCGGTCCCACTCCATAAATTTCTCGCATCACCGGTGACCAGTAGACGTTCCCGGTGCGGTGATCATGATCAAAAATCCCAAAGTTTGCCAAGCGAATGACCTGATCCGATCGTTCCTCGCTCTCGTGGAGGACGCGCTTTACCTCCACACGACCGGTCACATCTTCTGTCGCAATCACGATACCGCCTACCTGCCCCCCACTGTACCAAGGGCGAACATTCCATGTGACCCACTGCACGGAGCCATCGGATCGGACGAACCGGTCTTCATCTTTGCTGAGTATCTCTCCCGCAAGACCCCGACGATGGACCTCCTTCCACCATGCTGGAAAGTCAGAAATCAGGTCATAGTGCGACCGACCAAGAATATCTCCGTTGAGCCGGTAATCCTCCATCCATCGCCGACTCGCCCCCAAATAGCGCATGTCCCGGTCGAACATTGCGATTGCGGCAGGGGCGTGCTCGATGAATAAGCGAAACCGTTCCTCGCCTTCACGCACCGCTTCGTTCGCCCACTTCTGATCGGACACGTCGACCTGAAATCCGATGAGTTCGAGCGGTGCACCAGCCTCATCGCGAAGCAGGCGGACTTCATCGCGAAGCCAGCGATAAGTTCCATCCTTATGAAGGAACCGGTACTCGTGGATATGACGACCGTGCTCAAAGATTCTCGAAAGACCGGCCAGCACATACGCACGATCATCGGGATGAACATGACTGATCCAAAAGTCTGAGTGGTCGGTGAAGTCCTGAGGACTATGCCCGAGCTGTTCCACCACGTTCTCACTCACAAATGTGGCGCCATAATCTCCGTTCGCTCTACAGGCGTAGAGCACCACCGGAGAGGCCGTCAACAGGAGTTGTTGCCTGGCCTGCACAGTTCTCAATGC